>NZ_JBICRM010000029.1:0-133693 GCF_043197025.1 Nonomuraea marmarensis | reverse complement strand
GCGTGAGAACCGCCGTTCTACGGGGCCTTGTTGCGCGTCAGGGCACCGCCACGCCGTACGCGATCAAGCTGTGACCCGCGGATCTCCAACTCGCCGTCTCACCATCCGAGAACTCCGCCCGCCCTGGCTGAGGCCGGCCCAGATGAGGAACGTGGTGCGCCAGTCGGTGAGGTCTTCCACGACCGTTCCCAGCGGTATGCCGACGACCGCGGCGATCGAGATGCCGGACATGACGATCGCGGCCGCCCTGCTCGCGTGGCGTTGCGGGACAAGGCGCATCGCCATGGCCACGCCTATGCCCCAGAACGTACCGCTGGCGAATCCCATGATGAGCCGTGTGGTCAGGACCAGCGGATAGTTCGGTGAAATGGCGGTGATCACGTTTCCCAGGGTCAATATCGCCAGGAGTGCGGACAGCAGGACGCGTCGGTTGACGCGCCTGGTCCATGCCACGATGAACGGTACGCCGAGTCCGGCTGAGACGCCGTACAGAGTAACCATCAGCCCAGCAATGCCCACTGATATGCGCAGGCTCGTACTTATCGGGGTGAGCAGGCCGACGGGCATCAATTCGGTAGTGAGGAAGACGAACAGACTGGCCGTGATCGCTGAAACACCCAGCCATGATCTCAAGGTCGAGTGTGGGTGTTCGTCGTGTGTCGCCATTTTCTTCTTTCTGATTGTTCCAGGCGGAAATAATGAATGAAACTACGGTATTGATCGGCCATTTTTCACTCGGTCGCGTTCCAGCGCCCACAGCGCGAAGCTCGCGGTCGACAGCGTGCCGCCGAGCAGGCTCACCCCGGTCCATCCGGCTCCGGTCCAGGCCACGGAGGTCAGCAGCGATCCGGCGGCGCCGCCGACGAAGAACGCGGTCATGAGCGCGGAGTTGAGCCGGTTGCGGCTCTCAGAGCGAAGCGCGTAGATCACGTTCTGGTTGGTGTTCAGCACCGCCTGATGGGCCACGTTGAAGAGCGCAACCCCGGCGATGAGCCAGCCCAGCGTGCCCTCGCCGGCACCGACGGCCAGCCAGGACAGTGCCAGGAGCGCGGTGGCGATGCCGCTGACCCGCTGCACCCACCCGTGGTCGGCCAGCCGGCCCGCGATCGGTGTGGTGATCGCCCCGACGCCTCCCACCAGGGCGAACATCCCGATGGACGCCTCGGACCAGCCGTACGACGGCCCGGCCAGCAGGAAGGTGATCGACGTCCACAGCACGCTGAACGCGGCGAACGACAGCGCGCCGATCCCCGCCCGCCACCGGAGCTGCGGTTCGTGGCGGAACATCGCGAGCGTCGACCGCAGCAGTGCCGGATAGGACAGCCCGACGGGGGTGTGCAGGCGTGGGAGGAACCGCCACAGCAAACCGGCGACAGCCGCCATGAGGATCGCGTTCAGCCAGTAGATCGTCCGCCAGCCGCCGAACTCGGACAGCGCACCCGAGGCCGTGCGGGCCAGCAGAGCTCCGAGCATCAGGCCCGCCATGACCGTCCCCACCACACGCCCGCGCTCGCCGGGTGTCGCCATGGTGGCCGCGTACGGGACCACGACCTGCGCGGCCACCGATGTGAGCGCGGTCAGTCCGGTGCCGGCCAGCAGCACCGGACCGCTCGGTGCTAGGGCGGACACAAGGAGAAACGCCGAGGTCCCGGCGAAGAGCAAGACCGCGAGGCGGCGGCGTTCCACCAGGTCGCCCAGGGGAACCAGGAGGATCAACCCCAAGGCGTACCCACCCTGGGCGGCGGTCACGATGAGCGTGGCCATGGTGGTGCTCAGCCCCAGTTCCCGCCCGATCACCTCGAGCAGGGGCTGCGCGAAGTAGTTGCCCGCGACCGAGAGCCCGGTGGACACCGACATCAGGAGCAGAAGCCCGCGATGCAGCCGCGGAGGGGCCGCGGTGATGGGCGCCTGCTTCAGGGTTTCCGTCATGCGGTCAAGGGTGCGCGACCATCGATCGATGAGTCCAACACATACTTTTCATCGTGATCGATCGTGCTGCAAGATGGTTGGATGGAGCTGCAGCAATTGAGGTATGTCGTCGCGGTCGCGGAGACCAGCAACTTCACCCGGGCGGCCGAGCGCTGCCGGGTGGTGCAGTCGGCCCTCAGCCATCAGATCGCCAGTCTCGAACGGGAACTGGGCGCTCGGTTGTTCGAGCGCACCAGCCGCCGCGTACGGCTGACTCCGGCCGGAGAGGCGTTCCTGCCCGCGGCCCGGGAGTGCCTGGAGGCCGCGGACCGCGCGCGGGCCGAGGTCGCGGCAGCCAGCGGGGAGATCCGCGGGCGGCTCGCCGTCGGCGCCATCCCCACGGTGGCGGCCGTCAACCTGCCGGTCGCCCTGAGAGACTACCGTCGGCGCCATCCGCGGGTGCACATCACGCTCACCTCGGCGGGTAGCGACGACCTGATCGAACGGGTCCGGCAGGGCCGCGTCGACGTGGCGTTCCTCGGCCTGCCGCCCCGCACGGAGCCGAAGGGTGTCCAGAGCCGCCGGCTGGGCGGAGGCGAACTGGTCGCCGTCGTCGCGCCCGATTACAGCCGGGCGGAGAGGGAGGTGGACCTGCGGAGCCTGGCGGACGAACCGTTCATCGACTTCCGCGCCGGCGCGGCCGGACGAGCACAGTCGGACGAGGCCTTCGCGGCCGCGGGGGTACGACGCGAGGTGCCCTTCGAGGTGTCGTCCGCCGACTTCATGGTCGATCTGGTACGCCAGGGCCTCGGCGTAGGCATGCTGCCGGCCGCGTACGTGCCACGCTTTCCCGACCTGCGTATCATCCGTCTTCGCGATGCTCCCACGCGGATGGAGCACCTGATCTGGGGCAACCGGCCATCCCCGGCGGCCACGGCCTTCCTTGAGCTGATTCGCGCGACTTGCGAGAACACGGAGACAGGCACGGGCGACACCCCCGGCTAGCGGCGCGCCGCACCGCCCCACTATCTATCGCGATCCGCGATCGCTCTCATGACAAGGATGTGTTTCATTGATCGGTGATGTCGCAGGGTTGTTGGCGTTCAATCCGGACATCACAGGAGAGTATTCGTGCCTGCGACATTTATCCCCCGCTCGCTTGGCGTATCGGCCGCGGTCACGCTCGCCGTGACCATGGCGCCGGTTGCCGCATCGGCTGCGGTTCCCGCCGCCAACCAGTACCCGAGAGTGATCAACGGTCATGCGCCCACGCTGCACCCCGAGGGGGTCGCCTACGATCCCGCACGGAAGGCGTTCCTTGTCAGCTCGATGCGTCACGGGACCGTGTCCATCCTGCGGCCGGACGGATCGGTCAAGACGCTGGTGCGCGACCCGAAGCTGATCTCCGCTGTCGGGATCCAGATCGACTCTGCCCATCAGCGGCTGCTCGTGGCGAACGCCGACGACAGCGCCAGTGAGCACTCCTCGCCCGCGACCCAGAAGCATGTGGCCGGCCTTGGGGTGTACAACCTACGGACCGGGCGCCGGATGCGCTATGTGGACCTCGCCGCGACCACCGGCGGGGTCCGGGAGAACCACTTCGGCAACGACATCGCGCTCGCCCCGGACGGAACCGCGTACGTCACGGACTCCTTCGCGCCCGTGATCTATCGGGTCGGTACGGACGGCCGCGCATCGGTCTTCCTCCGCGACGCCCGACTCGGCGGCAGCGACTTCGGGGCCAACGGCATCGCCTGGCAGGACGGTCATCTGATCATCGCAAAGACCAACGATGGCACGCTGTTGCGGGTACCGGTGCAACGTCCTGGATCGTTGCGCCGGGTGCCGCTCGACCGGCCCCTGACCGGCGCGGACGGCATTGCCCTACGGCGCGACGGGTCGCTGCTGGTGGTGCGGAACCGGCTGAGCGAAACCCCCGCCAACGCGGTCGCGGTCGTACGGCCGGCCAAGGACTGGAAGAGCGCACGGGTCGCCAGCCAGAGGTTCTGGAAGGATCCGGCCCCGACCACCGCGGCCGCCGATCCGCGCGGCCGCTTCTACGTGCTGAGCGGGCGCATGGACCTGCTGTTCGCCGGCAAACCCGTTGACGCTTTCACCCTACGGCGGTTCTGAACGAGCGTGGTTCTGCTGCCCCTGGCCGAACGTGGACGTTCGCCTGGCCATGGCGTCTCGGGCAGCTCGATCGTCGGCGGGTGAATCGACTGACTGAAGGTCCTTCCGGACCTGCGCAGCCGCCCTACTCGTGCCCTTCAGACCGTTGCGCCGAGGCTACGAAGATCGGCAAGGCCAGGAACATGGGGCCGGTCCGGGCACGCTCAGTCTGCTCGGCCACCCATGCCGCCTCCTGTTCGGAGGTGATGCCCCCGCTGACGCGGGCGCCCCCGGCGATCCCGGTGAGCATGGTGCCCGCCGGGCACGAGCACCCGCCTGGCTTCCGCGCGTGCCTTCTCGGTATCGGGGAGGTCGTGGAACACCTTGTCCGCGCGGTACCCGGCCACCGTGCCGTCCTCGAGCGGTAGGTCGTAGGCGTCGCCGACACGGAAGCGAGGTGCGACCAGCGGTGGCGGGCGGCAGCGATCATCGCCTCTGGGGGGTGGGCGTACGGCGCTCGACACCATCGCCGAACGGGTACAGGCCCACTTCGACGCCGGCGCCGATCACGTCTGCCTGCAAGTGCTCACCGGCCGGCCGCCGCTCCGATAGCCGAATGGCGCGAACCGGCCACGCTCTGCAGCGCACCGAGGTGGACAACTACGTCCGTGACCTGATCCACGGGATCAACCGGATCGAGCGGCCTGCCTGGACCCTCGATGGGTGGAAGGCAGGCTCCGCCCCGGGCCCCGCAGCGAAAATCGGGCGCCACACAAGAGGTGATCGCCTCTCGCATCACACTCATTTCTGCGCGCACAAACAGTTGATCCTCCCTGGTGTGGTTGCTACGAGCCGTCGTCCAGCGCGAAGCGCACGTACCGTTCCGCCGAACGACGCACCGCAGCCCATCCATCGGCAGTGACCACCCGTCCCCAGAACGCTCCGTAGATGCGTTCGAAGGCGAACGGTTCGATCAACGCGAGTGCGCGGCGGATGGTGCGTGGCCGCTCCGGAATGAAGTTGGGGATGCTGTACATGAAGCTGACCCACCGCCGGTCCATCACCACCATGAAGATGTCGCCGCTGAAGAGCGCACCGCGTCCCTCGGGGTCATCGCTCCAGTGCAGCACGGTGCCGCCGGCGAAGTGCGTGCCCGCGTTGATCAGCGTCATGCCAGGCGTGATCTGGTGGGTGTCGCCCGCCCAGTACTCGATCAGCGGATCGGGCCGCCCGACCCAATGACGGTCGGCGGCGTGGACGTACACCGGGGCGTCGAAGGTCCGGGCCCACTCGGTCATCGCGCCGTAGAAGTGCGGATGGCTGACGGCGATCGCGCTGATCCCGCCCAGCTTCTCGATCTCTACAGCAAGATCGTCATCGAGGTAGCCCACGCAGTCCCACAGCACGTTGCCGGACGGCGAGCGGATCAGCAGCGCACGCTGGCCGACAGCCACCGACGGCACCGCGCCGACCCCGAGCACGCCGGGGCCCTCCTCATCGACCCGACCGCGATGCTCATCGGCGCGCAACTCGGCCAGTGTGGTCCACTGCTGGCCTGCCCAACCGACATACTGCCGCTCGTCCAGACAAATCGGGCAATCAGCGCGCGGTGCCCCGTACTGCACGCCACAGGTACGGCAGATCGGAAGCTGTGCGCCGGTGATGGTGGTGACCGGCTTCGAAGACGACACCAGAGCTCTCTCCTTCGATGAATCTCACTACGTGACGATGCTCGCAACTACCGCTGCAGGGCCTGCCGAACGCCAGCGTCGGAACGTGGACCACGGCCGATCCACCGGGCGGCGTCATCGCCGCGAGCATGACCCCATATATAGCTAAATGGCAATTTAGTCGTTTGGCAATATAGGAAGACGACGAATAAGGTGTCGATGTGGAGAATCCGGAGGTGCGGTGGGCCGGGATGTTGCGGGCGCTGGGTCATCCGGTGCGGCTGGGCATCATGCGACGGTTGGCGGCCCAGCCTGAGACCTGCGCATGCGACTTCAGCGACGTGTTCGGGCTGAAGCAACCCACCATCAGCCAGCACCTCAAGGTGCTCCGCGAGGCTGATCTGGTCACCACGCGCCGCCGCGGCAACCAGATCTGCTACTCAGTGCACCCGGACGCGATTCTTGAGCTAACCGACACACTTGGCGTGCTCACGGTCCGACCTGCCGGCGAGACTGCTAAGTAGCCCCTGGCCTTGCCTTGCCTTCGAACACACCGCGGCGGACCAAGGACATCCCGGCGGAGAACTGATCACCTCCTCGTCAGCGTCCCCGCTGCCCCCAGGGCGAGCCCTGGCCGGGATGTCGACTCGCGTGGTCTCACCGGTTCCCGCGGCGCGTTCTCAACCGCGGCGGGCAGGTGAATCCGCTACGGCCCTTCGCCGAGTTCGGCGTCTGATTTCCTCCTGGCACGCAGCTCCGCTCTCGGGCCGTTGCGAGACCGGAGCCGCGTGCGCGGGGGTGATCAGGCCGGGGGTACGGTGCTGCGGACGAAGTCGGTCACCGAGGTCGGGGTGATGTGCGGGTACCGGGCGTTGTCCAGGGTGTCGAACTTGGCCTTGCCGGTCACCATGCACCATTGGTACTGCAACGCCACGTAGTCGAACGGGTTCTGGGTGAGCCCGGCCTGACGCTGGATCTCCGCGCGTAGCTCGTCGGCGGTGCCGAGGTGGCGCAGTTCCAGGGTGCGTCCGGAGCCGCGCTGGACCGCCTCGTGGAACTGCCGCATCGACAACACCTGTCCGGCGAAGCGCTGTGTGCCGGTGGCGGCGGGGTCGAGGGCGACCGCCGCGGCGAAGGCCGCAGTGTCGGGCACCGAGGTCAGGTCGAACGGCTGGTCGGGGTCGCCCCAGTGCGACAGCGTGCTCTGCTCCCAGTCGATGAGACCCATGAAGCCGACCATCACTTCATAGAAGGCACCGTTGAGCACGGAGATCACCTCAAGACCGGCTCCGGCGTATGCCGCGGCGGCCTGTCGGCGCCAATCGAGCATGAAGTTGTCGGCGTCGTCCAGCTTCGTCACATCGACGGCGAAGTCGGAGGGGATGAACCGCCGGACGCCTGCCTTCTCCGCGGCATGCACCAGATTGACTTGGCCGTCTACGATCACGTCAGGGCCGCCCTGCACCGCTGAGATCACCGTGGTGGCGTCGCCGATGGCCTCCGCCAAGTGCTCGAGCGGGCCGGTGATGTCGCCCTCGACCACCTCCACGCCGCGCGCTCGCAGCGCGTCCATCCTGGCCGGCTCGGTGCCGGGCCGTACCAGGGCCCGCACCGGCGCGTCCTGGTCGAGCAGGGCACTGATGATCTGGCCGCCGAGCAACCCGGTGCCGGCCACGAAAACCTTGCTTGACATGCTGATTTCTCCTAAATGTGTTTCTACGGGATGAGCAGGGTCTTGCCGACGGTGTCGCGCGCCTCGACGGCGGCATGCGCGTCGGCCGCTTTCTCCAACCGGAACCGCTGGCCGACCACCGGCGTGAGTAGCCCGGAGGCGGCCAGGTCAAGGACTTCGGTCACCAGGGTGCGGGCGTGAGCGGGGCGGTTCCAGATGAGACCGGCGCTGAACCCGGTGAGGGTCAGGCCTCGGCCGAACAGCTCCATCGGCTGGACGTCCAGTGGTCTCCCTCCGGAGAAGCCGAACACGATCTGCCGGCCGGAGCCGGGGGTGAGCAACTCGAATGACTGGCGGCCCAGGTCACCGCCGATGTGGTCGTAAACCACTTCGACCGAACCGCCGACGGCGTCTCGGATCCGGTCGGTCCAGCCGGGCAGCGAGTAGTCGACCGCGTGGTCGGCGCCCAGCTTCCGGGCAAGGGCCAGCTTCGGCTCCCCGCGCGCGGCGCCGACGACGGTGGCCCCGGCCCGCTTGAGCAACTGCAGCAGGATTGTGCCGACCGCGCCTGCGGCGGCCTGCACCAGGACGCGATCACCCGCGGTCACACGGGCCGTCGTGACCAGCCCCTCGGCCGTGGCACCGTACCGGTACACGGCGAGCGCGTCCTCCACATCAAGCCCGGCCGGGACCGGGACGATCCCGTCGGCGGGAACGGCGGCCACCTCGGCATACCCACCGGTGCCCGCGGTGCTGGCCAGGACCCGCTTGCCGACGAGCGCGGGATCGCCGCCGGGACCGACCTCGGCAACCACTCCCGCAACTTCCTTACCCAAGATCACCGGCAGCGCCCCGGGCATCGTCCCCGAACGGACCTGGGTCTCCAGGAACTGGACACCGACGGCCGCCACCCGAACCGTGACCTGGCCAGGCCTCGGCCTGGGCGCGGGAACCTCTGCGACACGCAACCGGTCCGGTGGGCCGAATTCGCGCAGCACAACAGCACGCATGAGACAGCACTCCAAGGAAATGATCGAGTAGGAACGTCCGGAGGCAGCAGGATGCGGCCGCTCAGGGGTCACCGGTCGGACGAAAAGGGGAATGCGGGGCAGGTGTGGCGCCGGTCAGGGCCTGATCGGGTCCCCGTCAGGGCAGGGCGGGAAGGGTCATGGGCCCTTCTTGATGGCCTCGGCGAAGGCGCCGAGGCCAGCGGCCAGTTGCTCGACGTCGGCCGGTGCCCAGTCCGCCAGGAGTGCGGCGACGGCGGCCGTGCGCGCCTTCCACAGCGTGCGGATGGCGAGCTTGCCCTCGCGGGTGACGCTCACCAGCTGAGCTCGAGCGTCGGCCGGGTCGGGCCTTCGCTTGATGAATCCGCGCGACTCCAGCCGCTTGGCCTGCGGCGAGAGCGTGGATTTGTCCACCTCCATCAGCTCGGCGAGCACCGACAGGCGGACCGGCGCGTGCATGGAGATCTGGGCGAGCAGGGTGTAGTCGCCCAGGGACATCTCCAGTCCGGACGAGGCCATGATCCGGCGCCGCGTGGCCGGGGCGAACATCCAGTTACCAACGGTCGCCAGCGCTGCGGCCACTCGGTCGGCGGCCTGCCTCTCCATAACGCCCGCACCCCGCTCTCATATAGTTGGTTGGTACAAACCAACCATATGGCGTGATGGTGTTCCATGCAAGTGCATTCACATCAGGTGTGCTTGGGTGCTCGCCGAACTTGAGCGGCACTATAACGATCATCGTCCGCATCAGTCCCGAGATCAGAAGCCGCCACTGTACGAGCCCGGCCGGGTGATCGACATGAGGGCGCCGGTCCGACGGACCAAGGCTGTCTCGGGATTGATCAATCAGTATCGGCGAGCGGCTAAGCGATCGCTTGCACCCCAGGTGAGAGCCAGTACACGAGTATTGGCACGGCACAGCCCGGAGGCCGTCCGCAGGGTCGCCACCACGGCACGTGCCTTGGCGGCCCAGTCGGCATACAGGTCACGGGTGTGCGCGTCCAGGAACATCAGGCGCGCCATGTTGGGCCGCTGCCGCAGTATGTCCGGGCTGTGCGGGGCCAGATGACCGACGTACAGGCCGCCGGGAACCCCGCCCGACCAGCGGCTGCGCCGCCGCGGTCGGCATAACCGCCCACTCGGCATAAGCGGATGACATTATCGGCAGGCCCAGTGGCCCTCAGCGTCTTCCGGATACGCCTGATCAGGAGGCACTACGTGTCGGTGGTCACGGTGAACCGTTTTGCGCGGCAGCCGGTTTGCCGGGGATGCCGGGCATCGCGCTTGCGGGCGGCGGGCCGGACGTGGCTCCGGGGTTTGCGTAGACGCCGACGAGGGCGCCGGTGTTGTTGATGTCGAAGACCGCCGTCCCGCCGACCGCGCCGGGAACGTCGATGCGTGTGAAGGGACCGCCCGCTCCGTCTCGCAGGGCGAAGCCGTGGGCGTCGGAGTTCACGCCGAGGGGCAGCGCGGCCGCGGTGAGGCCGGCGATCTGGCCACGGTTGTTGACGCCGAAGGGAAAGGTGTAGGTGACGTTGGGCGCATCGATGCTGGTGTAGCGGCCGCCTCGCAGCGAGAAGGCATGCAATCCGCCCGCCTTGTCGAGGTACACGCCCACCATCTGGCCGTGGTCGTTGATGTCCAGCACGCTTGCCCCGGCCGTACCGACTGGCCCGTCGATGGTGGTGATCCGGCCGCGGTCACGCAGGTACCCGTGGGTGGTCCCGTCGGCGGCACGATAGTCGCCGACGATCTGGCCGCGGTTATTGATGCCTAGGGCCTGGACCTGCTTGGCGCCGGGAACGCGGATCGTCGTGAACCTTCCGCGCTCGTCACGGAGAAAACCGCGCAGCGGCTCGGTGCCGGAGCAGGTGCCGGAAGAGGGGCGGTGGTTGCCCACGAGCTGGCCGCGGTCGTTGATGTCGATCAGTTGGGTGGTACCCGGGGCGGGGAAGTCGATCCTCCTGAACCGGCCTTGGTGGTCACGTAGGAAGCCGCGCAGGCAGGTCGCCGCGGGAGCGTTGTAGTAGCTCCCCGCGATCTGGCCGCGGTCGTCGATGGTGACCGCGTCTCCGCCGAACTCGCCGAACGGTATGTCGAACGCCGTGAGCCGCCCCTTGTCCAAGACGAACACCGGGGTCACAGAGCGCGGGGCGACGCTGGAGTGGGCGGCGACCCGCATCAAGCCGCCCGGTCCTGCCTGCCGCGTCGACAGTGCCGGGGCAGCGGCCGCGACGGCGGTCAGCGTGAGCGAGGCGCCGACCACGACGGAGACGGTCGCCGACCTGCGCAGCCGGCTACGGATGAACGTACGCATCGCGATGCTCCTTCCTGATGGACTCAGTCGACAGGTATTCGCCGCCGTCGGCCCGGTGGATGGGAGCCGGCTCGAACGTCCGCGCAAACAGGGCACCACCATGAGCGATCGCCAGCCTCGGCCGAGCAGCCAATCCACCCGCGCGGCCGGTGCGCGACTCGGGCACGTTGTCCGGTACATCCCGCCGGACGCCCGCCCTCGCCCGGCGGTCGGCATGGCGATCTTGGATAACGCGGATCTAACCGGTGCAGACCTTCGTGGCGCTCAAGGCGTCAAACCAGATCAGATCCGCCGCATAGCAAAGACGGATTCATCCACCAAGTGCTGAGTCAAGTCTGTGGAGATCCAGACTCAATTAGACCTTGCATCTGGTTCGTCTCGATCTAATTAGTAGAGCGCTCAGCAGGGAGACGCGGCGCCCGGTTCTCCGCCGGAGCCGACATCAAGCCGATGAAACCCGGAAACTCCGCCCGTCGCGCCGAGATCTACCGAAACTGAAAAGTAGATCCGAACAAAACCAAGGTCGCCCGGTTCAGATACGGCAGCTGTAGATCGAAATCTTGAGGCAGCGGTGATCGCCGGGGGTGACCTGCGGGCATGGGAACGGCCACCGGCATCATGATCGTTTGTGACAACAAATCCAGACGCGGTGGCCGCGGGGGCCACGGTAGCGTACGAGCGCTGGCCGGTCTGCTTCGAGGACCTGATGGATCGGATCGCAGCCTGCTTCGGCCGCCGGGAAACCCGGCTGACCTGCAGGAACATGGTCGAAGCGGTGCTGACGGTCACCGAGAGCGCCAACTGCTGGACCCTGGCGGAGGAGATCGGCCATCGCGGCCCGCATGTGCTGCACCACTTCTTGTCCCGGGCACGCTGGAACCACGACGCAGTCCGCGAGCGGGTCGCCGCCTGGGCCGTCGAGCAGCTGGGCGAGCAGCAGGTGGTGCTCGTCGTGGACGAGACCGGCGATGAGAAGTCCTCCACCGACGCCGTCGGGGCGGCTCGTCAGTACTCCGGCGCGTTGGGGAGCTGTATTTCAATTAGTGCTCGGTGGATGAGTGCCGGTGCGAGGCTGGAGTATGAGTGTCCCTCCATCCCCCAGCGCTCCCGCTGCTGGCCTACAGGCCAAGTTCGATCAGATCCTGCCGCACTTGGATGAGCGCCGCCGTCGGTTCTACCTGGCCAGCGAGGCCAGCGCGCTCGGCCACGGAGGGATCGCCCTGGTGTCCTCCGTATCCGGAACCAGCGCCGCCACCATCACGCGCGGCATCGCCGAACTGGCCGGAAACCCTGCGCCGTCCCGGCGGATTCGGGCTCCTGGAGCCGGACGCAAGCCGCGGACGGCCACCGACCCCGGTCTGCTGCCGGCGCTGGAGGCACTGATCGAGCCGCACACCCGCGGTGATCCTGTCTCCCCGTTACGCTGGACCACGTTGTCGCTGCGCGCCCTGGCCTCGACGCTGACCGCGCAGGGCCACCCGGTCAGCGCCGCAACCGTCGGGCACCTGCTGCACGCTCTGGGCTTCAGCCTGCAGGGCACGGCCAAGACCATCGAAGGCGCCCGCCACCCAGACCGCGATGCCCAGTTCGCCCACCTGAATGCCACCGCCACCACCTACCTCGCCGCCGACCAGCCGGTGATCAGCATCGACACCAAGGCCAAGGAGTGGCTCGGCAACCGCGACCGGCCCGGGCGAACCTGGCGGCCTGCCAAGAGCCCGATCCGGGTGGACTGCCACACCTTCATCACCAGCGACCAGCCGATCGTCATCCCTTACGGGGTCTACGACCTGGCCACTAACGCCGGCTGGGTCAATGTCGGAACCGATCACGACACCGCCGAGTTCGCGGTGGAGTCCATCCGTCGCTGGTGGCAGCACCGTGGCCGAGTCGACCATCCGGACGCTACCCGGTTGCTGATCACTGCGGACGCCGGCGGCTCCAACGATCCCCGCCACTGGACGTGGAAGAAACACCTGCACTCTTTCGCGGTGGAGAGCGGGCTGGAGATCACGGTCTGTCACTTCCCGCCCGGAACGTCGAAGTGGAACAAGATCGAGCACCGGATGTTCTGCCACATCACCGCAAACTGGCGGGGGCGGCCGTTGACCAGCTACCAGGTCGTCATCGACACCATCGCCGCGACGACCACCGGGAGCGGGCTGAGCATCGGCGCCGAACTCGACATGGGCAGCTACCTCCTGGGCGCCACCGTCACGCCCGCCGAGTTCCATGCCCTGCCGATCACACCCAGCGCGTTCCACGGCGACTGGAACTACACCCTGGCCCCCACCCCGCCCAGGCCTCCCGAGGCACCCGCAGAAGACCGCTCCCAAGATCAAGTCTGACAATTATTCATTTACGAGCCCCCGGCCAGGTCGAAAACTGCCAGGTCATGCCCATGCTCACCTACGCCTCGGCGGCCGGGCACGCCTTCATCAACCGACGCCTGTACCTACCTGAGGCCTGGGCGGCCGATCCGGCTCGCCGGGCTGAGGCCGGCGTGCCCGAACAGGTCGCCTTCGCGACCAAGCCCGCCCTGGTCATCGCCATGCTGGCCGAGGAGTTGGCCGCCGCCACCCCGTTTCGCTACCTGTGCGCTGATGCCGCCTACGGGCGTGACCCCGACCTGCGGGCCTTCTGCCACCGGCACCAGATCGGCTACGTGCTGGCCGTCCCGCTCGATGTGCCTCTGATCGACGTTCGTGGCGAGGCCGAGTCGGTCGAGCACGTCCTGGACCGGCTACTCGCCCACGGTGACTCCTCGATGTGGGAACGCCGCGCCTGCGGCAGCGGCACCAAAGGCCTGCGCCTGTACCACTGGAGTGCGGTCGCCGTCACCGTCAGCGGCCAGGACCCCGCCCCGGGATACACCCATACGCTGCTGATCCGCCGCAGCATCACCAGCCCGGATGAGATCGCGTTCTTCCTCGCCCACGCCCTGCGCGGCACCGCCATCCCCGAACTCATCACGGCCGCCGGCATGAGATGGAAGATCGAGGAGAACAACGAGACCGGCAAGGACCTGCTCGGCCTGACCCAGTACCAGGTCCGCTCCTGGACCGGCTGGCACCGGCACGTCACCACCGTCATGCTCGCCCTGGCCTTCCTGGCCATCACCCGCGCCCGCTTACCCGACGACGACCCTCCCGGCCACCCCGACGACTCACACGATCAAGACGACGATCAGGGAAAAGAACACGCGCACCGCACCGCGCACCCGTACCCGACACCTTCTTGATCGGCCCGTCCGTCACCGAAATATGCCGGGTCCTGGCCCGGCTCCTCATTCCCGCTGCCAACGACGTCGGCCACGTCCTGGCCTGGTCCCGCTTCCGGCGCCTCCACCAGACCAGAGCGCTACTCAGCCACTACCGCAACCGCGGCCATGCCATTCCAGGGAATCTACGGACGTAGTACTTGAAGCGGCGGGATTGGCTCTGACCCCTCACACACGCAGAACGGTGACTTGGCGTCCGGATGGTGTGGTCGCCTGCTCGAAAGCGCCTCGTTCCTTCCAGGGCGGGGCCTCAGGGCGCCGGTCGAAGATCACCAGCGCGCCGGTGGAGAGGGTGAGGCGGTCCAGGTACCGGTCGAGCTGGGCGAGTCCGTCGGGCGTGGGGTCGTCTCCGTTCGTTCGCCAGACCTTCAGCTCCATGGCCTCGCGTTGGATCAGCCGCTCGCCGTCGGGGCCGGGGTAGGGCCAGCGGACCAGGACGTCCAGGCGTTTGGTGCCGGCGGCGTACTCGCGGTCGAGGTGGCCTCCGCCGTTGACCAGGCGGTGCAGGAAGGCCATGAGGATGATGTGGCAGGCGGCCTCGTGGTAGCCCTCCTGGTTGATGAGGACCTCTGCGTGCTCGCGCCAGAACACGACGAACTCCTGCAGCAGGCGCGGCAGGTCGAACCGGCCGTCCGGCAGTACGAAGCTGTGCGGATCGGCGCGTACGAACCGTTCCGTGCGATCGCCCAGCACCCGTAGCAGGACTTCTCGATAGATGGGGTTGGCGATCTCCAGGTCCCTGGTTCCGCGGATGAGGCCCAGGTCGTGGACGTAGGAGGCGGCCTCGTCGAAGTCAGCGTCCAGGCCTGGAGAGGTGCCGGCCACGATCGGTTCGATCACTTGCTTGACCCGGGGTTCGTGCAGGCGGGCTACCAGGGCGTCCAGGTGGGTGGCGCGTGCCCGGATCAGTCGCTCTTTTGCGTCCTCCACCTGCCCGTCACCGATCGTCCCTGTCACCCCCATCTTGAAGGTGATCTCATGGGCGAGGGCGTTGACCAGCCAAGGTTGTCCCTGGGTCAGCTCGAAGACGCGGTCCACCGCGTCCTTGGTGAACTCCTGGCCGGTCGCCTGGCTGTGCTGGTCGTACAGCTCGGCGATCTGGTCGGCGGTGAAGTCGCCCAGCCGCAGTGAGTCAGAGATGATGTTGAACGGGCTGGCAGGGCTGAACCGCGCGGGATCGCCGCCCGAGGCGACCTTGTACTCGCGCAGGTCGCGCAACCCACACAGCACCACCGAGCCGGGGAACGGAAGCCCCTTGGGCCGCGCGTTGTGACCGTGGCGGAGCTGGTTGAGGATGCTGATCAGGCTGTCGCCTTGCAGAGCATCGATCTCGTCGAGGAACAGCACGACCCGGCGCGGGCAGCGGCGGCACCACGCGCTCAGCGCCTTACCGAGCTGGGTTCTCACCGGGTTCCGTGGCCAGGGGTCCGGCGGCAGCAGTTCGTCCGGCCATCCCGACAGGTCGGCGGCCTCGCGAAGGGAGTCCAGCAGAATCGTTTCCGCGGCGGCGATGTCGTCGCCGGCCGTCTTGGCACGCTCGCAGGAGAACGACAGGGCGGCGATGTCGCCCTCGGCGGTCAGCTCGGAGGCCAGGGTGTCCAGGATGGTCGTCTTGCCGGTCTGCCGGGGCGCGTGCAGCACGAAGTAGCGGTCCAACTCGATCAGCGTCCGTGCCTCGGGAAGCCGTGGTGTGGGGGGCAGCATGTAGTGGCGCTGCGGGTCGCACGGGCCGGTGGTGTTGAAGTACCTCGCTCGGGGTGGCGGCATGATCACATTCTGCCACCATTCTGACCCAGGAGCCTGAAGATCCTCCGACTGGTCTCGGCCAGCTTCTCGTCGCTGAAAGGTCCGTACTGTTCCAGGATCCTGCGCCGCATCAGGAACTCTCGGTATATCGGGTTGGCGATCTCCGGCTCTCCGGTTCCCCGGATGAGACCCAGATTGCGAACGTAGGAGACGTCGTCGATGGAAGCGCCCGTGCCCGGCAGTGTTCCCTCAATGATCGCCCGGATTACCCGCTCCACCCGGGGCTCGTACAGCCGCGCCATGAGGGCGTCCAGGTGGACGGGGCGCTCCCGGATCAGCCGCTCCTTGGCCTCATCGACCTGCCCGGTGGTGATGGCGCCACTCACCCCATCTCGAAGATGATCTCGTAGGCGAGGGCGTTGACCAGCCAAGGTTGTCCCTGGGTCAGCTCGAAGACCCGCTCCACCGCGTCCTTGGTGAACTCCTGGCCGGTCGCCTGCGTGTGCTGGTCGTAGAGTTCGGCGATCTGGTCGGTCGTGAAGTCGCCCAGGCACAGCGACTCGGTGATGATGGTGAACGGGCCGGCCGGATTCGACCAATCGCGGTTGCCTCCAGAGGTGACCTTGTAGTCGGGCACGTCGCGCAACCCGCACAGCACCACGGACGAGGGGAACGGACGGCCCTCATGCCGGGCGTTGTGGCCGTCGCGAAGCTGGCGGAAGATGCTGATCATGCTGGAGCCCTGCAGGGCGTCGATCTCGTCGAGAATCAGGACCACCCGGCGCGGGCGGCGGCGGCACCATTCGCTCAGCGCGGTACCGAACCGACTGCCTGGCGCAACCTGGGGCCAGGGATCCGGCGGCAGCAGCTCCTCGAGCCACCCCGACAGGTCGGCGGCTCTGCGGAGGGAGTCCAGCAGAATCGCCTCCGTGGCGGGCGATGTCGTCGCTGAAGATCTTGGCGCGCTCGCTGGAGAACGTCAGGGCGGCGATGTCGCCCTCGGCGGTCAGGTCGGAGGCCAGGGTGCGCAGGATGGTCGTCTTGCCGGTCTGCCGGGGCGCGTGCAGCACGAAGTAGCGGTCCAACTCGATGAGCTCGCGCACCTGCGGGAGCTGCGGCGTGGGCGGCAGCATGTAGTGGTGTCGCGGGTCGTAGGGGCCGGTGGTGTTGAAGTATCTCGCTCGGGGTGGCGACGTGGTCACATTCTGCCATCGCTGGCTCTGTCGATGATGAGATTCCGTGTCGGTAGCGCAGAGGTGGTCGAGCCGGTGGCGGGCCGCGCGCGGAGGTGTCATGTGCATGTGACATCGCGCGGTGGGAGGACGGCGGTGTCTCGTCGTTGTACGCACGCACGCTATCTGGCCTCGCCGTTGAGGAGTCGCCTCCACAGCTTCTCGGCCTCATCCGTCCTCTGCGGATGACTCTCCCGCACCTGACAGGCGTCTGCGAGCCGGTCCGTCCTGCGCACCCATGCCAGTCCTCCAGTCGTGCAGAACTCGAGGACGCGCGCCTTGCACTCGCAGGTGTGCCGCCTGATCCGCACCCGATCGAAGCGCTGCTTCGGCTCGCACCAGTCGATCACTTCGGCGTCGGCCCGGTGGCGGACGTGCGGGCCATGGAAGTCGGGAAGTTCGCTCATGGTCAGTACCTCTCTTGGCGAACGCGGCCACGGTGAGAATCCGCGGTGGGGCCAGGTTCGTGCTGTGGCTGCCGCTCATCAGCGGAGGTCCCGCAACGGCACATCAGGGGCAGGCACCTGACACGCACCAAGGGCCGCATTTACAGATAGGCCCATTAGCCGGACGGCGTGTACGGCGGGAAGAGCTGCTCGGCGGCCGCGTCCAACGAGGCCACCTGGCCGTCGTCCAGCCGGCGGGGCGGCGCAGGCGGTGGTGCCCGACGTCGTGCCGCTCGCCGCGCCCGGCACGGTCGCGGTGCCGCTGCGCGACCCGGGCCTGACGTGGCCGCTCTCGATCGTCACCCACGGCCGTAACACCCCGAGCCGGGCCCTGCGGACGCTGCTCGACCTGATCGCGGAAACCCGGTCCTTACCAAAGAAGAACGACCGCACAAGCGGCCGTCCGTAGGAATAGAACCGGCCCGTAAAGTGTCTGTGTCTGCGCGTCCAGGTGCGTTTCACCTGGTTCCCCAGCTTCGTGCCGAAAGGCCGGGAAGGGAGAGCTGTGCCCCGGCAGACCCAGTACCACAAGAACCCGGAAGTCGTTTCGCGGCTCGACCCGGAGCAGTACCGCGTGACCCAGCAGGACGGCACCGAGCGCCCGTTCGCCAACGCCTACTGGGACAACCACGAGCCCGGCATCTACGTCGATGTCGTGTCCGGCGAGCCGCTGTTCGCGTCGGTCGACAAGTACGACAGCCAATCCGGCTGGCCGAGCTTCACCAAGCCGATCGCCAAGACGAACGTCGTCGAGCGCGAGGACTTCAGCCACAGGATGATCCGGGCGGAGGTCCGCTCGCTGCACGGGGACAGCCACCTCGGCCACGTTTTCGACGACGGTCCTCTCGACAGGGGTGGGCTGCGCTACTGCATCAACTCCGCGTCGTTGCGGTTCATCCACCTCGACGACCTGGAGCAGGAGGGGTACGGCGAATACCGCACCCTGTTCACAAGTGACACCGACGACAAGTAGGGAGACGACGTGACCACCGAAAAGGCGCTCCTCGCCGGCGGCTGCTTCTGGGGCATGGAGGAGTTGTTCCGCCACCAGTCCGGCGTCGTGTCCACGCGCGTCGGCTACAGCGGCGGCGACGTCCCGAACGCCACCTACCGCAACCACGGCACCCACGCGGAGTCCATCGAGGTCGTCTACGATCCCGAGAAGACCGACTTCCGCGCGCTGCTCGAGTTCTTCTTCCAGGTGCACGACCCCTCGACGAAGAACCGCCAGGGCAACGACATCGGTACCAGCTACCGCTCGGCGATCTTCTACACCAGCGACGAGCAGAAGCGGGTCGCTGAGGACACGATCGCCGACGTCGACGCCTCGGGCCTGTGGCCCGGCAAGGTCGTCACCGAGGTCACCCCGGCGGGCGACTTCTGGGAGGCCGAGCCCGAGCACCAGGACTACCTGCAGAAGTACCCCCACGGCTACACCTGCCATTTCCCCCGTCCCGGGTGGAAGCTCCCGAAGCGGGCAACGGCCTGACATCTCCGGCGCGCGAACCCCGAGTCCGCGCGCCGGCGCGTATCCGGGAAAAACGTGGGCGAGGAGAGCCCCATGCGTGACTACCCCGAGGCGATCGCCGGGTTCGGCCACGTCGAGCCCGTCCCGCGGCGGGTCCGCGCCGTGGCCGGCGCGGACGCCGTCGCGGGACTCGCCGGTCACGTCCGGTTGGTGTGGGATGCCCTCGACGTGTGGTTCGAGGAGGAGGAGCGGATCTTCGTCCACCCGCGCAACCCGTACACGCGCGTCGATGTCCTGCGCTCTACCCGGCACGTGCGCGTCGCCCTCGAAGGCCACACGCTCGCCGAGTCGTCGTCGCCGGTGCTGCTGTTCGAAACCGGCCGGCCGACGTCCTACTACTTCAACCGCACCGACGTTGACTTCACGCGGCTGGTGCCCACGAGCACGGTCACCGCATGCCCGTACAAGGCCGCACGCGCGGCTACTGGTCGGTGCGCGTGAACGACATCCTGCGCCAGGACCTGGCCTGGACCTACGACTTCCCGACCGCAGCGCTCGACCCGATCAAGGGCCTGGTCTGCCTCTACAACGAGAAGGTGGACCTCTTCGTAGACGGCGCCGGGATCCCGCGGCCGGACACGCACTTCTCTGACACGTCAGTCCACTTCGGACTGCAGCTGCGCCGCCGCCTGGGGCCTGTACGGTCTACTGGACTGAGCCCGGCGCCGCCGCTGCGGTGCTTTCGTCGTTGCGCGGTCGCCGTAGCCGCCCGTTATCGTGGGGCAACGGCATCCGCTACTCGGCGGCGGGTGTGTCAGTCCGGGTCGTCAGCGCTCTGAGCAGCGATTGCGCGTCGTACGGGCCGACGTGTCGGCGGCCGTTGATGAAGAGCGTCGGGACGGCGGTGATGTTCATGGCCTCGGCATCGAGTATGTCGTCGCGCACTCGGCCGGTGACCTCGGCCGAGATGAGGTCTTTTTCGAACTGCTCGACGTCCAGGCCCAGGTCGTGGGCGATGTGGATGATGTCGGACGGCCGCTGGTTGTCCTGGTCGTCGAAGATCGCGCGCGCGAAGTCGAAGAACTTGTCCTGTGCGGCCGCAGCCTCGGATGCCTCCGCCGCTGCGAGCGCGTTCGGGTGGATCTGCACGAGCGGGGCGTGGCGCCACACGTAGCGGAGCTGGTCCCCGAGCACGTCGCGCACCTCGAGGATGGATCCCGATGCCTTGAGGCAGAAGCCGCACTGGAAGTCGCCATACTCGACGATCGTGTAGGGCGCGTCCGGGTCTCCGAGCACGTGGTCGCGTGCCGGGTCGACCGGGCGCGCGAGCGTCTGACCGAAATCGTCGTCGGGGCGCACGGCATCCGAGACCCGGAAGACGATCGTCGCGAGCACGAAGGCGATGACGGATGCCGCGAGCACACCCACCCGCGCCTCGTTCTGCGCGAGCTCGTCGTCGATCGCGAGGTCAACGATGAACAGCGAGATGGTGAATCCGATCCCGCACAGCGCGGCACCCCCGAAGATGCGATCGAGGGTGAGTCCCGCTCCGAACTCGCCGAGCCTCAAGTGCCGGAGGAACGCGCTCGATCCGAAGACGCCGAGGAGCTTGCCGACGACGAGGCCCACGACGACGCCCCACGTCAGGGCAGAGCCGGCCGCGCCCGCGAGGATCTCGGGGCTCAGCATGACACCCGCGTTGGCGAGGGCGAACATCGGAAGGATGACGTACGCGACGTACGGGGCGTACGCCGACTGGAGACGCTCGTTGATCGAGATGGATTCGCGCAGGCTGTTCGCAGCGGCGCGGGCGTACTCGGTGTTGGGCGACTGGCGGAAGGTGCGCGCGAGTTCCAGAGCGTGCTCGACGTCGGTGCGGTTGGGGCGGTACACGGGGACGAGCAGTGCGATCGCGACGCCCGCGAGGGTCGGGTGCACGCCCGAAGCGAGGAAGGCCAGCCACACCACGATCGCGAGAGATACGTACACGGGCCCGCGGCCGCCGCGGAGATAGCGCGTGAAGTACACGCCGACGAGCCCGACGGCGGCGACGAGGAGCGGCAGCGGGGTGAAGTTCTCGGTGTAGACCAGCGCGATGATGCTGAGCGCCCCGATGTCATCGACGACCGCGAGCGCGAGGAGGAAGACGCGCAGGCGTCCAGGGACGCGCGGGCCGATCAGGGCCAGGGCGCCGACGAGGAAGGCCGTGTCGGTCGAGATCACGACTCCCCACGCATGCTCGTTTCCGGAGCCCCTTGCGATGAGGACGAAAAGGAGTGCGGGCACCACCAGGCCTGCGATGGCGGCGGCGACGGGCACCAGGGCACGGGACCGGCTCGTCAGCTCCCCGATCGCGAACTCCCGGCGTACTTCGAGCCCGACCGTGAAGAAGAAGATCGCCATCAGCGCGTCGTTCACTAGTGCGTGAAGCGTGAAGTCCAGATGCAGGTCGCCGACGCCGACCATCAGATGGGCCTGCCAGACCGTCTCGTACAACGCCATGGACACGTTGGCCCAGACGATCGCCGCAAGCGTTGCAATGAGGAGGAGCAGGGCGCCGATCCGGTTCTGGCCCATTGAGCCGATTCGCGCGGCGATCGACGGGCGTGGACGACTGCGGGCGGTGCCCTGCTCAGCGTCGAGTGACGTCTGGATGACGGTGAGGTTGGTCATGATTAATCACCGGGCCGGCTGGTCGTGTCGGTGTGCGGGCGTCTCCAGAGAAGCCTCGGGTGACGGATGACATGCGTGCTCCTGTTCTCGAGGTACGACGGGTGGTCGGCCCGACGAAGCGGGTCGGTCGGCAGTCTAGCCACAACTGGACTAATTCGTCCGGAATTGTCCGCGATTCCCACTGGCTCGGGCCGAAGCCCGGCTCGGGTTCCTCCCCGGTCGCCTCAAGTCCCGCGTGGGGTCGAGCACCGACATAGTCACGGCCATTGACGCGCGCCGTCCCAGTAAGGACCATATGGTCCAGATTTGCTGCCCGCTCCGGCATGGTCATTGCCTATAGTGGACCTTGTGGACCGTTATGGCCAGGACGGCGGCCGTGCCGACGCGCCCCCGGCTGAGGAGACCGTCGAAGCCAGGCTCGGTAGGCTGCTCGCGATTCAGGAACCCTTGCTGAACAACCTGCACTCGGTACGGGACCTCGTCCAATGGCGGGACGAGGTCGTCCGCCTGGGGCAGAGGCGCGACGACGGGATCTGTCCGCTGGGTGACCTGGCCGAGCTGCTCGCCGACGGCGACGGAGCTGGACGGTCGGCGGTTCGCGCCGGTCTCGCGGCATGGGAGTCGCTCTTGGCGGGCGGACTCACCCGGATCCGGGAAAGCGGCGAACTCGCGGCGGATGCCGATCCTGAAAGGCTCGCGACCAGCCTGATGGCCGCGCTACAGGGCGGTCTGCTTCTCGCCCGCACCACCCGCGACGTGCGGCGGTTGGAGGTGGCCCTGGACATAGCCCTCGGCTACGTCCGCGCACACGCTGTCACGCCGTGAGGAACGACCTCACGTGGTCAAGCGCCATATCGAGGGCGATCTCCATGGGCTTGATGTCATGCGCGGTCGCAGCGAGGAGGTACCCGCCTTGCAAGGCGGCCATGAGACCCGTGGCCAGTTTCTCCGGGTCGGCGTCCGGCCTGAGCACTCCGCCTTCCCGCATCCGCCGAAGGCCGGCGGCGAGCAGCCCTTCCCATTCCACGAATGACTCGGCGAGCGTGGCACGGGCTTGGTCGTCCTGGTCGGCGAGTTCGCTGGCCAGCGAGCCGAGCGCACAGCCGTAGGCGCCGTTCTGCAACGCGTTTCGCTGCACCAGCGCGTCGCGCCAGCGGACCAGGCCGCGGAACGACTTCAAGCGCTGAAGGTTGCCCCGTTCACGCTCGAGGACCTGCGCGGCGCGCGCCGCGACGACGGCGCGGACCAGTTCCTCCTTGTCCGGGAAGTGGTTGTAGAGTTGGGACTTGCTGGTGTTGCTCGCGGCCCGGACGTCGTCCAGCGTGGTCGCGTTCACGCCCTTCACGTACATCAGCTCGACAGCAGCCGCCACGATGCGCGCGCGGGTGGCGGCCCCACGTGGCGTCAGCCTCTGCCCCGGCTGTTCGTTCTCCGGCCTGCTCACAGTCCTCAGGCTACCCTGTTTGATCACAGCCGCCGCATGGACTATATGGTCCCGCTCGGCCACGGGTCTGTCCCTAGACGGGACGCGGTGATGATGTTCTCCGCGGTGAGGATGTTGTCGCCCACAAACCGGAGTCAACTAACTGGACTATCACGTCCATGTAAGTCTGGCGTGGCATCGATTGGCAAGCCCTCCGCCAGTCATTAGCAGTAGGGTTGAGCAGCGCTTCTGATGGTCCTGGCGGTACGTCCTCGTCTGGTGGGGTGCATCTGCACTGTTACCATGATGGACGATATAGTCCACAAAATCGTCCAGAGACTGCGGCGAGGACTGGATACAGGGAGGTGCTGGATGAAGGCGATCGTGGTGACGGACGAGGCCGCGGGAACGGCCGGGATGACGCTGGCGAAGCGACCCCCGCCCGAGGCGGCGGGGAACGATGTGCTGGTTGAGGTTCATGCGTCGGGATTCACCCCAGGGGAGCTGACATGGCCCTCAACCTGGACCGACCGCCTCGGCCGTGACCGGACACCGTCGATCCCCGGCCACGAGCTGGCCGGAGTGGTCAGCGCTCTCGGCTACGGCACGACGGGGTTGTCGGTGGGCCAGCGGGTGTTCGGCCTCACGGACTGGACTCGCGACGGCACCCTGGCGGAGTACGCAGCCGTCGAGGCGCGTAACCTCGCCCAGCTGCCAGGCGACGTCGACTTCACGGTGGGCGCGAGCCTGCCGATCTCGGGCCTGACCGCGTGGCAAGGACTGTTCGAGCATGGCCGTGTCCAGGCGGGGCAGAGCGTCCTTGTGCATGGTGCGGCCGGCGGAGTCGGTTCGATAGTGACGCAGCTCGCCCGCGAGACGGGCGCCTACGTCATCGGCACCGGACGGGCTGCCGACCGGCAGACGGCGCTCGACTTCGGCGCGCAGGAGTTCGTCGACCTCGAGAACGACACCCTGGAAGACGTCGGCGGAGTCGATCTGGTGTTCGACGTCATCGGCGGCGACATCGGGAACCGGTCCGCAGGCCTGATTCGAGCCGGAGGAACGCTGGTGACCATCGCCGGCCCGCCCGAAGCGCGGCCCGCCGACGGCCGAGCGATCGACTTCGTCGTCGAGGCCGATCACGCCCAACTGAAGGAGATCGTCCAGCGGGTGCGGGACGGACGACTGCGGACGGTCATCGGAAACGTCGCGACCCTTGACGACGCCGTCGCCGCCTTCAATCCGACCGAGCGGGTCAAGGGGAAGACGATCATCCGCGTTCGTCCGTAAGGACTCGGGGGACGCGATCACGGGCGGCAGATCGGCACAACGAGCTTGGCGCTCTCCTCGCAACAAGATGTCGCCGGCTAGTCGAGTCGGCGCAGAACGTAACGCAGACCCAAAGCGCCATGTAGGCGAGGGCTAATACAGAGAGGTATTCACATGAAAGCGATCGTGGTGACGGACCAGGTCGCCGGAACGGCTGGGATGAAGCTGGTGGAGCGGCCCGAACCGCAGGCGGCTAGGCTCGCCAGCCTCTCGGGCGCGAACTACGGCGATGTCGTCGTTGAGGTTCATGCGTCCGGATTCACCTGGGATGAGCTATCGTGGCCCTCGACCTGGACCGACCGCCTCGGCCGTGACCGGACGCCGTCGATCCCTGGCCACGAGCTGGCCGGAGTGGTCAGCGCCCTCAGTTATGGCACGACGGGGCTGTCGGTGGGCCAGCGGGTGTTCGGTCTCACGGACTGGACTCGCGACGGCACGCTGGCGGAGTACGTAGTCGTCGAGGCACGCAACCTCGCGCCGCTCCCGGGCGACGTCGACTTCACGGTGGGGGCGAGCGTCGTGATGTCGGGCTTGACCGCGTGGCAGGGGCTGTTCGAGCACGGCCGCCTCCGGGCGGGGCAGAGCGTCCTCGTGCACGGTGCGGCCGGCGCAGTCGGTTCGATGGCGGCGCAGCTCGCCCGCGAGGCCGGCGCCTATGTCATCGGCACCGGACGCGCTGCCGGCCGTCAGACGGCGCTCGACTTCGGCGCGCAGGAGTTCGTCGACCTCGAGAACGACGCCCTGGAAGACATCGGTGGAGTTGATCTGGTGTTCGATGTCTTCGGAGGCGACATCGGGACGCGGTCCGCGGGTCTGGTTCGAGCCGGAGGAACGCTGGTGTCCGTCGTAGGACCGCCCGAGGCGCGGCCCGCCGACGGCCTGGCGGTCGACTTCGTTGTCGTGCCCGATCGCCCTCAACTGAGTGAGATCGTCCAGCGGGTGCGTGACGGACGAGTGCGGACGAACATCGGCAACATCGCAACCCTCGACGATGCCGTCGCCGCCTTCAACCCGACCGAGCGGGCCAAGGGGAAGACCATCATCCGCGTTCGCCCGTAAGGACCCAGCGACGTGATCGCCGGGCGGCAGATCGGCACGGCGAGCCGCGACGGCCCGCAGCCGGTCCACTCGGACGTCGGCTCGTGTGGCCAAGCCCAGGCATAGCCCTGGGATTGCTTTGCCCTCGTTGGTTACGCACATACGGAGAAACCAAATGGAACCCGAGATGAATGTACAGAAGAACGGCGACAGCGGATCGTACGATGCCGTGGTCGACGGACAGGTTGTCGGCATGATCGTCTACCACACGCAGCGAGGTGATCAACGCGTGACGTTCAGCCACACGATCGTTGAGCCTGAGTACCGCGGCCGAGGGATCGCAACTCGGCTTGTCAAACACGCCCTGGACGACCTGCGAGCGCAAGACCTGAAACTCACCAACTACTGCTCCTTCGTGGCGGACTACATTGCCGACCACCCTGAATACAAGGAACTCATCGACAGTCGCTTCCCGGGCCGCGCGACGGTACCCGACCGCGCACCGCGCGAACGCGCCAACTGACGGGGGAATGGCCATGCCGGTGAAGCCGGCGACGCGATCGCGTCACGGGGCTGCGGTGTCGCGAACCTCGGCGTGACCGGTCAGCTCACGTCGAGCACGGCCTTGCCCGCGATCTGGCGGGCGAAGAGCGCCTCCACCGCGCCGGCGACGTCCCTTCAGTCCATGCGCCGACCGATCTGCGGGTCGAGGCGGCCCGCGGCGAGCATCCCGACGAGAATGGCGAGGTCCCCGGCCAGCTCTGCGCCCATCAGGAACGACTGCAGGCTGCGCAGTTCCCCGACCGTCGCATACGGCTCGAACACGGTGGGCTCACCGGACGTGGCGCCGATGGACTGCACCGACCCGCCCACGGCGAGGAGGGCGAACGCTTGGGCGAGCTGAGGGCCACCGACGTTGTCGAGCACGCCGTGCAGCCCCGGCTCGACCCCGTCGAGCCCGACCACGACATCGGCCGCTCCCAGCTCGGCGAGGCCCTCGCCGCGTGCCGCGCTGCCGACCGAGGCGATCACGTGCGCCCCGGCTGCCGCTCCCAGCTGCACCGCGAACCGTCCGACCCCGCCGGACGCCCCGGTGACGAGCACCCGCTGACCCGTCACGAAGCCGAGCCTGCGAAGTGCTCGCAGCGCCGTGACCCCGGCGACCGGGAGCGCCGAGGCCGCTCCGAGGTCCACCTCTTCGGGCACGACCGCCAGCTCGGCGACCGGGACTGCCCGTAGCTGCGCCCATGCACCGGACGGTCCGAACGTGACGACCCGGCTGCCCGCGGGCGGCCCGGAGCCGTCGGCCGCAGGGGTGCGCACCACACCCGCGGCGTCCCACCCCGGTACGTAACCCGCCGGTTGATTGGCGATGCCGCGCAGCTCACCGTGGTTCAAGATCGCGCCGCGCAGCTCGCCGTGATTCAGCGAGATCGCGCGTACCTCGACGAGCACCTCGTCGGACGCGGGAACTGGATCGGTGGTCTCGCCGAGCCGCAACCCGGCCGGGACGTCGTGGTCCACCACTAGAGCGAGCACGGTCAACTCCTTCCGGGCGATCCTGCGACCGCCAGTGTTGAGATCGTCTTGGGGCTGGCTGCAACGGGACCGAGGTCGCCGTACAGGGGCCGCTGTTCACGCCCGCGATCGCACGACGGCACCGCGAACTCGCCGGCCAGAAGATGCGCTGGTTTCCTTCAGCCGGCATCCGATCGGCAGCGCCACCATGGCGGTACCCACGTCGTTCACGTGAGGCTTGAGCGTGGAAACCTAATCTTCCGTGATACGGGCAGTTTCACCACGTGGCTATGATCGTCGACGCCACGCTTAAGAGTGGGTCTATCGCCGGGAACTGCCGTGGCGCGCACGTGTCAGGCGGGCTGTCGCACCGCCGTCCCAAGAGCATTGTCGATCAGGTACCGCCAGAGTCCATCGGCGCCGCGGCGCGCGATATCGCTTGCCGAGCCTTCGAGGTGTACGTGCTTGCCGTCGGGACCTGTGCCATCAATTGACCAGTCCAGCACGGTCTGGGCGATATCGCCGTTAACGAAAACATGGCGTGCCTTGGCCTCCAGCGGCAGGCCGAGACTGATATCGCGCTCGAGTTAGGCAGCGATCTCGGTATGACCAGTGACGGTTCCCCGTCTCTCGCGATGAACACGGCGTCCGGCTCGTACAAGGTCATTATCGCGCTGACCTTGCCAGAGTTGAACCGCTCAAGCAGCGACGCGACGACACCTTCGGGTTCAGTGGCGAGTGAATAAGGCATCGTGGTCTCCTGTTCGTATTGGTTGAACTGCGATGCGGTGATGACGACTCAGGACTCCGTCGCCCTACCCAGGCGGGATGAGACCCTCGTAGGACCGTCGGCACCGCAACTTGGACTATATGGTCCATATTACTACATCCAACAGGCCCCTCGCGGGGGAGCAGCCAGTGGCGCGCCACATCGCAAACAGGGCGCTAGAGTCCAGGCGCGAGCGCTCAGGAGCGCTGCTGGAGGATGGCGGGTGGCCGTGTGCTCTGGTAGGCCAGCTCATCGAACACCCGCCCTGGCCTCGCCGTGATCGAAGCAGGCCGCAGGCTCGGGATGGTCGGGACCAAGCGCACACGCTTGGCAAACGGTGCTGCGATACCCTAACCTGGACTAAATAGTCCTACATCTCCCGGTGTCGGATCGACCGAATCCATCGGGTCAACCACCCGCCGCAACTCGCGGACGGAGCACGCAGGAGCCATCAACTGCGGAACCGATTGCGCCGATGCTGGAGCAAGACGGTGCGACGGATCTGACACTAACCAGGCGGAACAACCGTTCACGGCAGCACCGCGTAATACCGCGCGGAAACGACAACCAAGCTGCGGTGAACGCCGAACCACATGAAGAAGGAGAGAGAAATGAACGAAACCAAGCAGTCGGCCGAAGATCTGGCGATCCTTGAGCAACTTAACCTTGACTACAACCATTCGGACCAGGCCAGCGATGCCAAGCGCTTCAGTGAATTCCTCGCTGAAGATTTCATTGTGCAGACACCGGGTGTCACCCGCAATCGTGAGGAGTACCTCGAATACATCGCTAAGCCCCGGCCCTTCAAGGATCTAGTTCTGCACGAAGTCAAGATCCGCATCCTCGGCGATGTTGCGCTGATCCACGGCAGGGCGACATACACCATGATCGCCGATGGAGTGGATCAGGAAGCTCTGTACACGGACGTGTACCAGAAGCGTGAGGGCGCCTGGGTCTGCGTCTCCGCCTGCGCGATCGCCCCGGGCGCCTGACCCGCCGCCATAACTGACATTGCAGCCCAGGCGCGCTCCGAACGCCGAACCTGCGGGACATGGCGTCCATGAGCGCAGTCATCAGGGCTGTCGCTCCCAAGCCGGTCAATGTGCTCGTCAGCCCCCAAGATGCGGCTACCCTCGCAGAGCTCCAGACGATCGGTGTCCGCCGGGTCAGCCTCGGGGTCGACCCCTACACGCACGCCCTGGGAGCTACACAGGCGGCTGCGGCGAAGCTTGCGAAGGGAGACCTGACGGCACTCGCATCACGTCTCAACTTCGGCCACATCATCGACCTCATCAAGGGCTGACGCGGCCGCGCAATGGGCTCATGGAGCTAGAGCGCAACGTGAGCTGTTTTGACTGCCCGCGTGACTCGCGCAGATACCTTCTGGAGTCCCCACAGAGCAGAGCCCGGTCAGGAGTGTGCGATGAGTGAGGGGAATACGTGATCGAAAACGAAGAGGCGACGCAGACACTCCGTGCGCCGCGGGTGCGCGTGGTCGCGGCATCGTCGTGCGCCGCGGCCGTCCCGACCCAGCATGCAGCTGCCCGCGATGCTGTGCCTGCCGCCACTGGCGCGGAGCCCGGCAGCAGGCGGGGCTGGGCGTCCGTCGGTGCCCTCGCGCTCGGGGCGTTCGTCATCGTCATGACGGAGACGCTGCCAGTGGGGCTGCTGCCGCAGATCGCCGACGGACTGCATGTCTCGCTCGGCCTCGCAGGGCTGATGGTGCTCGTGCCGGGTTTCAGTGCCGCGGTGTCGGCACCGCTGTTCTTCCTCGGCTCCGGCCGCTTCAACCGGCGCTCGGTCATCCTCGTCCTGGGTCTGACGGTGCTGGTGTCGAACGCGGTCGTCGCGGTGGCGCCGAACTTCGTCCTGGTGCTGATCGCCCGTATGCTCTTCGGCGCCACCCTCGGAGCCTTCTGGACCGTGGTCTCACCGGTCGGACCCAAGCTGGTGGGCCCGGCGGGCGGCACTCGCGCCATCACCATCATCGCGGCGGGCATTTCGGGTGGGACGGTGGTGGGGTTGCCGGCGGGACAGTTCCTCGGCAACCTCGTCGGCTGGCGTCTCACTTTCGCCATTGCGGCGGCGGCGACACTGCTTGTCGTGGTGGCGCAGACGGTCCTGCTGCCGGGTATTCCGCCGGACAGGCGTACGCACCTGCGTGATCTCGTGGGAGTCGTGACGCGGCGGGCCGCCCGGTTCGGGATGGCAGCGGGCGCGGTGGTGTTCATCGGGCAGTTCACCGCCTGGACGTACATCACCCCGTTCCTGATGGACCACACGCATCTGTCCAGCAGCGTGATCTCCCTGCTGTACGTCATCTACGGCTGCGGTGGCATCGTCGGCTCACTCGTAGCCGGATCGCTGTTCAAGCGCGGGGTGATCGGCAGCTTCGCCGGGTCGGCGACGGCGGTGGCCGCATTGCTCATCGGGCTGGCGAGCGCGGGCACCATACCCTGGCTGGCCGGCATGTTGTTCGTGCTGTGGGGCTTGTTCTGGGGAATCGTGAACCCGGGAACGCTGGTCTGGATACTCGACGCGGCCCCGGAAACCCCGGAGGCCGCGTCGGCGGTGAATGTGACGAACCTTCAGATAGCCCTGGCGGCAGGGTCTGGCCTCGGCGCGATCCTTGTTTCGTCGACAACCTTGCAGACCCTGTTCCTCACGGCGGGCTTCATCGTCCTTGCCTCCGCCGTGCTCGCCGCGGTGGCGGCGCGGTTCGTGAAACTCGCCCGGAGGGAATGAGGAGACCGGAGCGAGCGGGCCGGCAGCGGGACGGCCTTGAGGGACGACGCCGCCCGCGAGAAGACTTCCGGGAGTCACCCGCAACCGTGCCGAGTTCCTCGACTACATCGCTAGGCCGCGCCCCTTCCTCGCTGTGCACGACGTCAACATCCGCATCCTCAGTGACGTTGCTCTCATCCACGGCCGCAGCACATACACCACGCTCGCGGATGGCGTGGATCAGGAAGCTCTGTACACGGACACGTACCAGAAGCGTGAGGGGACCCTGGGTCTGCGTCTCCGCCCGCGCGATCGCTCCGGGCGCCGCAAAGCTGCTGGTCGCGACGTGGCAACAAGCCGAGACTGTCCGATGAACTGGCTCCGGTAATCAGAGCACACGAGAAGGGCCACGAACAAGATCAGCTGAGTCGATACCGGTGTAGCCGCCTCCTCGTGATCCTCTCCGGCACGCCCGGCTCCGGAGATGGAACACCTCCTGAGGACTTAGCTGAGGAAGCACCCAGGCGTGATGCGACGCGAGGACGCGCTCAAGCACGCCTGAGGGTTCATGACCGACATCGTCTCAGTGCGTCCTGGCTCAGCGACACCTCCACGGTGCGCGGCTACGTCGACGTGCGCACCCCGAAACCTCCAGAAGCGCCGGCATGGTCCAGAACAAGAGAAAGACGGCTTGATGCTACACGTGACTCCAGCGACCAACCTGGGCCGCCGGGACAGAACGCTCCGGCTAGCGTTCGTTTCCGCGGTGGTCTCCCTAGTGGCCGTGTTTGCCGGAGTGGGCTCGACGATCCCTCTTTTCAACATTTACCGAGCCGAGGACGGGTTCACCAACGCCGGCATCTCGCTGACCGTCGTGGTCTACTCCGCCGCTACTCTCAGCACACTGCTGGTGCTGGGACGACTGTCCAATCATGTGGGCCGACGGCCCACCGCGATCGCCAGCCTCGGACTGCTCGTACTGGGTTGTCTGCTGCTTTTGAACGTGCACGACATCGGCATCCTGATCGCCGGTCGGCTCCTGATGGGTCTTGGCGCCGGGCTGGCCAGCAGCAGCCTCACCGCCTACATCGTTGACGCCGCGCCGGCCAGGCCGACCTGGCTGGCCTCCGTCGCTTCCAGCCAGACAGTCATGCTCGGTCTTGCCGTCGGTGCCATCGCCTCCGGTGCCTTGGTCCAGTTCGGCCCCTGGCCACGTGACCTCATCTACCTGGTTGTCGTCGGTCTGCTCCTGCTGTCTGCCGCACTCGTCGCCATCAGCTCGGAGACCGTGACTCCGGCGCCGGGCAGTTGGCGATCACTGCGCCCCAGCGTTCGCGTACCGGTCCGAGTCAAGCATCTGCTCCCCGTCGCGGCCGCAGTGTTCCTGGCCACCTGGGCGACCGGGGCCTTCTACCAGGCCTTCGTGCCCGCACTGGTCGAAGATCAACTTCACACCAACAGCTCGCTCGTCCTTGGACTGGTGTTCGCCGCTTACATGGGCCCCAGCGCTCTGGGCGCTCCCCTTGGGGGCCGGTTCTCACCAGCGGTAGCTCAACGCATCGGCATGATCGCCTTCGTGGCCGGATGGATCGGCATGATCACAGCGGTCACCACCGGCGCACTGCCGTTGTTCATCGCCGCAACTATCGTCGCCGGGGCCGCTCAAGGCATCGCCATCAGCGCCGCCACCCGTGGCCTGCTCTACGGCAGTAGGCTGACCGACCGGGCTCCGATCTTCGCCGTGGTCTATCTCCTCAGCTACAGCGGCGCGACCATTCCCAGCCTCATCTCCGCTCAACTCTCCAACGTCTTCTCAGTGCCGCACATCGCGCTCGGGTACGGCGCACTTGCCCTCATCGCCACCCTGTTCACCGTCGTCGCCGCACGCAACCCGCACACTGACACGACCGGCCAGCCCGATGTGTAATCATGACAAACGTCACCGTCACTCAGACGTCACTCGACGCTGAGCAGCGCGCCGCCCGCACTCGTCCACGTTCGTCGAGCGTCGCGCGGATCGCACGCTCTGCTTCTTCTCCGACCCAGACGAACTCGGCGACTGGTGAACTCGAACCGCACCTCGGGCGGGGATCACAGCTCCATCTGTGGCTTAGCTCGGGGTGGACTCAACCAGCGGACAGGCTCTCGATATGCGTAAGCGCCATGTCGATGGCCTGATCGGCGGCGGTACGGCCGGCCGCCCAGCCCTCCCGGTCCCAGGACGTGCGGACCGCGTGCGAGACCAGGTTCGGGAACATGCGCTCGACCGCCTGCTCCACCTCCTGTTCGCGGGCCGCCAGCACCGGCACCAGGTCGGTGCGCCGACTGGCGCTCTCCTGCGAGACCGCACCCGCCGTGGCCTCGGTGAGCCGCTCCCCGATCCTGGAGGCGAACGCCGATAGGAACGACTGGCGGAACGTCTTGTTCCTCGATCGGCCGGTGCCGTGCTTCTTGGTGCCCGTGTTCACCAGCGCGGTCTGCGCCTGCACCAGCAGCGAGGTGAACAGCATCTCCACCCAGGACAGGTCCGCCCAGAACCCCAGCACGGTGGCGAACCCCAGCTCCTTCGACCAGATCACCCGGCACCTGTTGGCCTCGGCGATGAGGTTGAGCAGCATGGCCTTGGGCTGCTCGTACGGCGCGTCGATGCCGACCCGGATGCCCGCCGGGGCCTCATCTCCGCCTGGTTGCGCGTCCAGCATCGCCGCGTCGATGCTGTACTTTGCCATCAAGCTCTGCGCTGCCGACGTGAACGTCTCCGCCTCCGCTTCGTACGGCGTTGACTCCGCCTTGGCAAGCAGCGCCCGCACCCGCCGCGAGCGTCTTCGCGCTGACCGCGTGCGAGCGTGCCTGGACCGTACAGCGAGCGGCCCCGGGCGGCGGGCTCAACGACTCCAGCCGGGGCAGCCCGGTCAGCAACCCCAGCAGTTCCAGCACACCGGAGACGGTCACCAGCCGGCCGGCCCCGTCGCGCGCCTGCCGCGCCGCCAGGTAGCCGCCCTTCCACCACACCGCGACCTCCAGGCCGGCGAGTTGGTCCCGCCAGCGCTCATCCACCGTGGCCGGCGCGTAGGCCCGCATCTCCCAGGCGATGAGGTCGGCCGTCGCCCGCCCGTGCCAGTCGGTCAGCCGCCTGGCCGCGATTCTGACCACGTCGGCGGGCTGCCAGCCGTTCCGCCACAACCCCGAGATCGCACGGGTCACGACCTCCACCAGCACGCGATCGGCGTCGTCCCGGTCGGCCAGGAAGGCGGCGGCGGAGTCGAGGGCTGCCTGATCCTCGCGGGCAAGGGCCTCCATCGCCGCGCAGATCAGCTCATTGGCCTTGCTCACACGTGCCGTCCACCTTAAAGAAAGTCCGCCCGAACTCTACCGTGACGGAGCCTCGTCCCCTGCTCACCGGCGCGGCGGAAGGCCAGGTGGCTCCAGGCGTTCACCGGCAACGGCGAAACACCGTTAGCCGTCGCATGCCCCGAAGCCGAGGTCTTGACCCAGCCGGACGGAACCGAGTCGCCATTGGCGGTGTACAGCAGGTGGGAGACGCCTCCAGCGCTCAACTCCTTGCCCACTACGCTGCCCCAGCTAGCGGGTCGTAGCGGACGACAAAGTGGTCCCGGGACAGCAGCTCGACCAGCTCGTCGGGCCAGCCCAGCCCGCTCGCGTTGGCGCCCATCACCAGTAGCAGGGCGGGACGCTCCGGATCGCCGGTTATGTTAGCGGCGGGATCGCTCGCCCTGTTCGCGGGGCGTCTTCATGGGCGATCGGCAGGGTGATGGTGAAGGTGCTGCCGCGGCCGGGTTCGCTGTCGGCTCGCACCTGGCCGCCGTGCGCGGCGACGAGTTCGGCGACGATGGCCAGGCCGATGCCGGAGCCTGCGGCGCGGGCCGCGCGGCCGCGGAAGAAGCGGTCGAAGACGTGGGCGAGCTCGTCTGGGGGGATGCCGATTCCGGTGTCGGTGATACGCAGTTCCGCGGAGTCTTCTCGCCGTGTCAGGGTGACGGTGGTGGTGCCGCCTGGTGGGACGAATTTGCGGGCGTTGGTGAGCAGGTTGCTGACGATCTGGCGTAGCCGTACGGCATCGCCGATCAGCACCACGTCGGTCAGATCGGTGTGCAGCGTGATGCCCGCGCCGGCGAACTGGCCGGCCAGCCCGTCGACTGTCTCCTGGACCAAGGCGTGCAGCGCGAGGGGTTCGCGCTGCAGCGTGAAGGCTGCCGCGTCGGCGGAGGCGAGGGCTTCCAGGTCGGTGACGAGCCGGCCGAGCCGCAGCGTCTCTTCGTGCAGCGAGGCGATGGTCTCGGGGCTCGGTTCGGCAATCCCGTCCTGGACGGCCTCGATCTGGCTGCGCAGGATCGCCAGCGGGGTGCGCAGCTCGTGGGCCACGTCGGCGGCGAACAGGCGGCGTAGTTCGTCCTCCTTTTCCACTTGGTCGGCCATGGTGTTGAACGAGCTGGCCAGGCGGCCGATCTCGTCCTGGGAGCGGACGGTGGCGCGTTGGTGGCGGTGACCCGCCGCGAGCTCGTCGGCGGCGCGGGTGAGTTCGGCGACCGGCGCGGTGATCCGGCGGGCGAAGAACAGGCCGGCGGCGAGGGCGATCAGCCCGGCGGCCACCCCGCCCGCGGCGAGCAGGCCGTTGACGGCGGTGCGGAAGTCCTGGTCCACGGCGGGGATCGCGCCTTGCTGAAGCCGCACGGCCAGGGTGCCGACCTGGCGTCCGTCGGCGACGATCGGCAGATTTTTGGGCGGGCCAGGCTCGCCGCCGCCCATCATCTCGCGGTGCATGGCAGCCATCTCCGGGTCGAGTCCCGCGTCGGTGACCGACCAGATGCGCTGCCCGGCGGGGTCGCGCAGTTCGGCCTCGGCGCCGGTCATGGCCACGGACGGTGCGAGTTCGTCTAGCGCCTGCGCTTGCCAGCGGCCCTGGTGCGTGTAACTGTCGGTGAACGCGGCGACCAGTTGCCGTTCACGTACCGATTGCTGGTCGGCGAGGTAGTCGTCGAAGCGGGCGCTGAAGGCGACATTGACCAGGATGGTGGTCAGCACGGCCGCCCCTACGCCGAGGATGGCGAAGGCCAGGGCGAGACGGTAGGCGAACCGGGTCCGCAGCAGCTCACGCATCCCGCTCGACTCCGAGCTTGTAGCCGATGCCCGCGACCGCGAGCACCAGGCGGAAGGGCGGGATGTCGCCGATCTTGCGTCGCAGGTTCTTCACGTGCACGTCGATGGTGCGTTCGTATCCTTCGAAGTCGTAGCCCTGTACGTGGGAGACCAGCTCCAGCCGCGTCCAGGCGCGGCCGGGGCGCGAGGCCAGTGCGGCCAGCAGGTCGAACTCGGTCCGGGTGAGCTCGACAGGGCTGCCGTCGGCGCGTACTTCACGGCGTTCGGTGTCGATGCGCAGGCTGCCGCCTCCGTAGGAGGCCGGCTCCGGCTCCGCCGGATGCGTGCCCCGGGCGCGGCGCAACACGGCCTCGACGCGGGCGGCCAGCTCGCGGGGACTGAACGGCTTGACGACGTAGTCGTCGGCGCCGAGTCGCAGGCCCATCACCCGGTCGTTCTCGGCGGCCTTGGCGGTCAGCATCACGATCGGCACATCGCTGTCCCTGCGCACCATCCGTACCACTTCCTCGCCGGGCAGATCCGGCAATCCGAGGTCGAGGATCACCAGGTCGGGCCGGGCTTCGGCGATGAGCTCGAGGGCTCGCCGTCCGGTGCCGGCCTCCAGCACGGTCAGGCCGTCCCGCACCAGATAGTCGTGGACCAGCCTGCGCAGCTTCGGCTCGTCGTCGACGACCAGGACGGTCCGGCCCGCAGTGCTCGGCATCGTCTTCTCCTCACAGGTGGATACCACCGATTGTCTCCCCGCTGACCAGGCAATCGGCACGTTCGCGAGCCAGGCACAGAGATCGCACATTGCTGCTTCATCGATCCTTCACACCTCGTGCCTAGCGTCACAGGAGAGCAGAGAGGAACACGAAATGTTCAGAAGAAGGACTGTGGCCCTGGCCATCGCGACGGCCGCCCTCGCCGCTGCCGGCACCTATGGGGCCACCACCGCGATCGCGGCCACACCCACCCCGACCCCCACGCCCAGCCCGTACCGCGAGGCGGACCATCCCGGCATGGACAGGGACGCGATGGTCAAACACTGCACGGACCGGCTCCCCGCGAGGGACCGTGATGCGGCGCGCAAGCACATGGAGAGCATGATGCCCATGGACTCGATGATGAACATGTCGGGTGAGGTGCACTGACCAAGCCCGACGCACTCCGGCACAACGGCTAGCCATCGCCTCGTTCGCCTAAGTCTCTTAGTTGACATCACATACCCTAAGGGGGTAATCAGGGTGTAGGAAAGAGATTAGGTGGTGAACAGGCATGACCGTTACGGACATCACGGTCCTCGTGGGCGCCGCCGCCCTGATCGGCCTCCTGGCGTGGTTCTTCTTCGGTCCCAGGAAGGCCCGCCTGGCCGAGGTGCGCGACGGTAGGCAGGAGATCGAGATCACGGTCAAGGGCGGCTACTCGCCGGACCTCATCCGGGTACGGCAGGGCGTCCCGCTACGTATCGTCTTCGACCGGCGCGAAAGCGGGGAGTGCACCTCGCAAGTGGTCTTCCCGGACTTCGGCGTCAGCAAGGCGCTGCCGGCGTTCGGGAAGGCGGCGGTCGAGTTGGTGCCCGACCGGTCCGGCGAATACGGCTTCGCCTGCGGCATGAACATGGTGCGGGGGCGCCTGATCGTCGAGGAAGGCGCCGGTGGAGGATCCTCGCCGGGCGACATCACCCGCAGCCCAGCCGAAACCCGTACAGCGGGTGAAGCAGGCGAAACCCTTGCTGAGGACGGCGAGGCGGCTGAGCGCCGTGCGGAGATCGCCGATCTGTCCCGGCGGGTGCTGGTCGGGGCGGTGCTGACCGCGCCGGTGGCCGTGGCGGTGATGGCGCACGAGGTCTTCGGCGCCGGCTGGGTGCCCGGCTTCCTGCTCAACCCGTGGATCCAGCTGTTGCTGATCACGCCGGTGATGTTCTACACCGGCTGGCCGATCCACCGGATCGGCTGGCTGACGCTCGCGCACCGGGGCGCGGAGATGAACGCGCTGATCACGCTGGGCACCACGGCGGCCTACGGCTACAGCCTGGTCGCCACCGTGGCTCCCGGGGTGCTGCCCGCCGAGGTGCGGGACGTCTACTTCGAGGCGGTCGGGGTGATCATCACCCTGATCCTGCTGGGCCGGTTGTTCGAGGCCACGGCCAAGGCCGGGACTGGGGAAGCGATCCGGGCGCTGATCGGGCTGCAGGCCAAGACCGCCCGCCTGCTGCGCGACGGCGCCGAGGTGGAGGTGGCGATCGAGCAGGTCGCACCCGGCGACGTGGTGGTCGTCCGGCCCGGCGAGAAGGTCCCGGTGGACGGCGTGATCGTCGAAGGGCGATCCACGCTGGATGAATCCATGGTGACCGGGGAGTCGATCCCGATGACCAAGGGCCCGGGCGATGAGGTGGTGGGCGCGACCGTCAACCAGACGGGTGCGTTCCGGTTCGAGGCGACCAAGGTCGGCGCGCAGACGATGCTGGCGCAGATCATCGGCCTGGTACGGCGGGCGCAGGCGTCCAAGGCGCCAATCCAGCGGCTGGCCGACCTGGTCGCCGGCTACTTCGTCCCGGCGGTCATCTTCATCGCGATCGCCACCTTCGCCGTCTGGTTCGTCGGCGGGCCGTCCCCGGCGTTCACCCTGGCCTTGGTGGCGGCGGTGGCCGTGCTCATCATCGCCTGCCCGTGCGCGCTCGGCCTGGCCACCCCGCTGTCGGTCATGGTCGGCACCGGCAAGGGCGCCCAGGCGGGCATCCTGATCCGCGACGCCGCATCGCTGGAGACCGCACACCGGCTCGACACCATCGTGCTGGACAAGACCGGCACCATCACCCGCGGACAGCCCGCCCTGACCGACGTGATCCCGGCGGACGGCTGGTCGGAGGCTGAGGTGCTGCGGTTGGTCGCCGCCGCCGAGCACTCCTCCGAACATCCACTGGGGCAGGCGATTGTGCGCGGTGCCGCCGAACGCGGGCTCGATCTGCCGCGGGTGTCGGCGTTCGACTCGGTGACCGGCAAGGGGATCCGGGCGACGATCGACGGGCGGCAGGTGCTGGTCGGCCGTTCCCGCTTGCTCGCCGAGGCGGGCGTGGACGTCTCCAGTATGGAAGGCACGGCGGGCGGCCTGGCCGCGGCCGGTCGTACGCCCATCCTCGCCGCCGTGGACGGCGCCCCCGCGGGAGTGCTGGCGGTGGCCGACACGGTCAAGGACGACTCCGGCGACGCCGTGGCCGAGTTGCAGCACCTGGGCCTGCAGGTCGTGATGATCACCGGGGACAACGCGCGGACCGCCGAGGCCATCGCCCGCCAGGTCGGCATCACCCGGGTACTGGCCGAGGTACTGCCCGAGCACAAGGCGGCCGAGATCGCCCGGCTACAGGGCGAGAGGCGGCGGGTGGGCATGGTCGGCGACGGCATCAACGACGCCCCCGCCCTCGCTCAGGCCGATGTGGGCTTCGCCATCGGTACCGGCACCGATGTGGCCATCGAGGCCGCCGACGTGACGCTGATCTCCGGTGCGCTCGGCGGCGTGGTCACCGCCATCCGGCTGTCGAAGGCGGCGATGCGCAACATCCGGCAGAACCTGTTCCTGGCCTTCGTCTACAACGTGGTGGGCATCCCGATCGCGGCCGGCGTGCTGTATCCCTTCTTCGGCATCCGGCTCAGCCCGATCATCGCCGCCGCGGCGATGGCCGCCTCGTCGCTGTCGGTGGTCGGCAACGCCAACCGGCTGCGCCGCTTCACAGCTACCGCGCCGCCGAAGGCGCCACCGGTTCCAGCGGACCTGGCGGTCGCCGTGGAAACCGCCAAGCAAGGCGAGACCGTCACCGACCCGGTCTGCGGCATGGACGTCGACCCCTCCACCGCCGTCTCGGCCGAACGCGACGGGCAGACCTTCTGGTTCTGCTCGACCGGCTGCCGCGACGCGTTCATGGCCACATCAGGCTCAACCTAAGCACCTTAGGCGCGCTGGAGCTGGAGCCGATGGTCCGGGAGCGCTGCCCGCGACCTACGTGCTGGACCTGCAAGGCCGGGTAGCGGCCTGCTTCTTCGGTGCGGTCACGGGAAGGAGTCTGCTCGCGGTGGTGCGCGACATCGCCAGCGAAGCCACTGGCCCTGTCGGGTAGATTGACCTATGGAACTTAGGTGATACGGAGGAGGCGGGGTGCGCAGACTCGGTGACCTGGAAGCCGCGATCATGGATGTGATGTGGGCGGCCGACGGTGCGCTGCCGGTGCGCGAGGTCGTCGCCCGGATCCGCGAGGATCGCGACGTCGCCTACACCACCGTGCAGACGGTGATGGACATCCTGTTCCGTAAGGAGTGGGTGGACCGTGAGCTGAAGCGGCGCGCCTACCTGTACTGGGCGAAGGCCAGTCGGGAAGACTACGTCGCCGGGCTGATGGCCGGGGCGCTGGACGAGAGCTCCGATCGCACCGCCGCGCTGGCGAGGTTCGTCGAGCGGATGGACCAGGCGGAGGTGGACGAGTTGCGCTCCCTGCTGGACGCGGCCCGATCCGGTGAGTCCGTCACGTGAACGTCGCGCTGATCCTGACGGCCTACGCGGCCGTCCTGGGCGCACTGGGTCCGTGGGCGCTGCGCCGGGCCGCCTGGCTCGACAGGGCGCCACGGCTGGCCATCCTGGCCTGGCAGTCGCTGGCGGTGGCGGTGGTGGGCGCGGCGACCTTGGCAGGGCTGACGCTTGTGGTGCCCGCCAGTGCCTTCGGCGCGGATCTGGCGGCCTTCCTGAACGCGTGCGTGCTGATGCTGCGCGCCGCATACGCGACGCCGCACGGCGCGCTGGCGGTCACGGCGGGGCTCGCGGTCTCGGCGACGATCGTGGTGAGGGCCCTGTACGGCGTGGCGGCGGAGCTGGCCGCCGCCCGGCGTGAGCGGTGCCGGCACTTGGCCGTGCTGGACATGGTGGCCCACCGGGACGCCGACCTGGGCGCCCTGGTGCTGGAGCATTCCGCCGCCACCGCGTACTGCTTGCCCGGCCGCGGCGGCCGGATCGTGCTGACCACGTCCGCCCTGGCCGCGCTCGACGAACGGCGGCTCGCGGCGGTGCTGGCGCACGAGCGGGCGCATCTTCGCGGGCGCCACCATCTGCTCGTGGCCATCGCCCGCGGGCTCAAGCGGGCCTTCCCCGTCATCCCGCTGTTCGCGGTCGCGGCCGAGGAGATCAGCCGGTTGACCGAGCTGGTGGCCGACGATGCCGCGGTCAAGCGGGCCGGCAGGCTCACCGTGGCCGATGCCCTGCTCACTCTGGCCGATGACCGGATGACCCCGGCCGCGGCGCTCGCCGCCTCCGGCCGGCACACCGGCCGAAGGGTACGTCGCCTACTCGGCGGTAGCCGGCCGTTGAAGGCGGCCGTTGTCGTACCGGCCTCGATCTTTGCGCTGGGGATGATGACCGCACCCGTGGCCGTCGCGGCCGCGCCGGCGGTGGCCGCGGCAGGCCAGAATTACTGCGTCGTCATCACCTGAGCACGGCGAACCCCTGCTGGTCGCTGGGCCGATCTGAACGATCGTCAACCCTGCATGCCAGTCGACGGAACCCCACGAAAGCCGCATCGTGCCTCGCTCTCTCCAGATTGGACTAAGCTCCTTAGGTATAACTAAGCAGGTTAGGTAAACAGTCGAGCGGGAGCATTCCATATGGGCGGGAAGAAGACCAAGGAGACTCGGCAACGGCTCGAGGAATTGCGAGCGACCCAGCAGCGCCAGGACCGCCGCCGCAAGCTCCTGATCACGAGCATCGGCTCAGTGATCGCCGTCGCAGCCCTGGCCGCGCTGGGCTACGGAATCGTCCAAGACCGCGAAGCCGAATCCAAGCCCTCCGGAGACGGCGGCAACCCACCGTGGGCCCTGCCGGCCAACCCCATGCCAGGCATCAAGGCCGCCGGCCTCAGCACCGGCCCCATGGGCACCGCCGACCACTACCACGCCCACCTCGACATCTTCGTCGACAGCAAGCCAGTCCCGGTCGCCGCCAACATCGGCATCGAGCAGTCCGGCGCGATGAGCGCCCTGCACACCCATGACGACCGCGGCGTGATCCACGTCGAAGCCCAGACGAAGGGCGACACCTACACCCTCGGCCAAGTCTTCAAGCAATGGGGTGTCGCGCTGTCGGTCGACCAGCTCGGCGCCCTCAAGACCGGCGCAGGCAAGACGCTCACCGCCCAGGTCAACGGCAAGCAGGTCGGCGGCAACCCCGCCGACATCGTCATCAAGGCACACCAGCAGATCGCCCTGGTGTACGGCAAGCCCGACCCGGCCTTCCGCCCTCCTGCCACGTACCAGTTCCAGGAGGGCGAATGAGGTCCACGAGCGGGCACTTCATCTCGGGACGGCAGACTCAGGCCTGACATACCCATCGCCCGGCGATCAGGCTCGATAGCACCGACACCGGTGAGTTACCCCTGTCTGAGGGCAGGAGAACGCCTCGGAAAGTCTTGGAGGCCGAGATGAATCGTTCGGCACTTGCGGGTATCGTGGCCGGGTCGGTGCTGGCGACCACGGCGGTAATGGGCATCGCCGTCGCGGCCGACCGTGATAGCCCGCCGCGGCAAGCCACGGCCCAGCGGCCGACCGCCTCACCGACCAGCTGGGGCACGATGGAGCCAAACGGCCCGATGTGTGGCGTGAGCGTCAGCGACGAGGCCGATTACCTCGCCCAGATGGTGGCCCATCACCAGGAGGCGGTGCAGGCGGCCAAGCAGCTCCAGCGCTCGGCCCGGACCGAAATGCGTACCCTGGGCGCGTCGATCGTCACCACGCAAAGCGCCGAGATCGCCACGATGAACAAATGGCTGGCCACCTGGTACCCCGGGCGTTCGAGAGCGACCGACTACCAGCCGATGATGCCCGACTTGTCCAAGCTATCGGGAGATGCGCTGGACAAGACGTTCCTGCAGGACATGATCCCGCACCACATGATGGCCGTGATGATGTCCCAGCAGCTGCTCATGCACGGGCGCATCCAACACCCCGAGATCGCCACCTTCGCCACCAAAGTGCGCGACGCCCAGCATGCCGAAATGCTCCAGATGCAGCAGTACCTGGCCAACTGGTTCGGCGGTGGCGGGGGCATGGGCATGCCCTGCCCGATGTGACCGGCCCAGAATGTCCTTGAGCCCCTTGTCCGGCCTGGATTCGTGGGGGATAGGCACCGGCTGGTTCGGCTTTCGTCACCTGCCACCGTCAACATCCTCGCCATTGACGGGACTCAAGCTCGGTTCAGGACGGCCGCCGTGCCTGGATCAGGCGCCTGCTCAAGGTCGCAGCCGCCAACCCGACGCCGAGCAGTATGTAGGTCGGACCGAGGACGCTTGCCACGCGACCCGCTGCCGGCGTGTGCGGCGGGAGATACAGGTCACGCAGCAAACCGACGACGCGGGCGGGATACTGCGCAGCGAGGTCGGGGAGCGCCAAGGCCAGATTAACCGTGAACAGGACGAGGTAGGCGACGGTGAGGGCGCCGTAGATCAGCACCGAGACCGATACCCACGTGGGCCAAGGGAGGCGCGTTCCTGGCCCGCGCCGCAGGCGGTCGAGGACGTGAACCGCGACCTTGCGTACCTGCCTGGACAGGTTGACCACGCCGAGCAGATCCGTCAACAGCCAGTAGCCGTCGAACTTGAAGATCGGTAGCAGCGTGAACAGGCCGAGGAAGAAGACGCTCGCGGCCGCGAGGGAGAAGATCTCCCACCCGGTCAGGCGGTAAATGACCAGGTAGACGGCGCCGACGAAGAACTGGAAGAACACGCCGGCAAGATCGATCACCACGCGCTGGCGACGTGTGAGTTCCCATGCCCCCGTGACGTCGCTGTAGAACACCGGATAGATCACGTAAAGTCCGATGCCGATGTCGCGAGCGGGGACGCCGTATCGCATGCTGGCGCTGGCGTGGCCCAGTTCATGCGCGAGCATCGAGACCATGAACAGTCCCAGCAGGGGCAGGAACGACGCGCCGGGATCCATCATGTTCTGGCGGACCGGTGCGCCGGCGGTCAAGGTGAGGATCGCCGCCAGTGCTGTGAAGAGGGCAAGTGGCGCTGCCGCCGCTGGGTGGAAAAGGCGTGACAGGTGCCGCGACAGACAACCGACCGCCGAGATCGGCAGGAGACGGATGCGAAGCCACAGGCCGAACGGCTTGGGGCGGCGTGGTTGTTGCGTGATCGCGTCGATCCGCTGCCGTACCTGCGCGTAGGCGGCATCGACGTGCGCGGCGGTCACCACGCGGCCGAGCTGGTGGCTCAGATCCTGTGCCACCTCATCCGCTGCGCTCCCACTGTCGATCCGAGTCAGCACGAAATAGGCCATGGCGGACAATCGGAGATAACTTCCGTTGCCGGTCTCCAGCAGGTAGGTCTGCTGCCGGTCGGACATGCCGGCCATCGGTTGACCGTTCGTGGGCGACGAATCCCGCGTATCCAAGGCTCAGCCACTTCCTTCCAGAGAGTACGGACAGTGCTGGCAGGCAGACCATGCGGGGCCCGCCAGCACCACTCTCGTCGGCTGAGTCGATCTCATCCCGTGATGCATGGGGGCATGATGATGATGGGCCCCTCGGGTGTGTCGAGGGTCGCGTTGGGGCAGCAATCCCATAGGCACTGGGGCGCCGTGAACTCCAGTCGCGGCTCCAGCTCTTCGACTAACAGATCATCGAGCGGGAACCCTGCTTCGAGAACTGATGTGATCTCCACTTGTCCTCCATGTGTCGGTAGGAGTCACTGATGAGTTCGACCCCATCCGAGGATTGAATGGCGCCTGACGTGGCAGGGCGTACTCGGACGTCGACAACAGCCCTGCGGGTAGCCGGGCCAGGCGATGTCTCCTCTTGGGGTCTCCAGGCTTCGCGCCGTTGGCAGCGCGTCAGCCGACCCCGCCGGCGGCGATGCCGGCCGGGGACGACATACGGTCGGATACAGCTTCCGTTGCTGCGCTCCAGCAGGTACGTCTGCTGCCACCTGGACGCGCCGGCCATCGGTCGGCCGGATGCCGGTGAGCACCGCAGCGTCCTGCGTACGCCACGGCTCGACCACCCTGCCGAGGGCGGTGACGAGTAGATCACGCCTGCCCGTCAGCACCCGATGTCGTCGTTGAGGCGGACCTCATTCGAGACAATAGAGTTCAATGCCTTGGGTCGGCGACCCCATGCAGAAGGTGCAAACACCATCGATCACCCAGCATCCCCCGGCGGTGAACTCCAGCCGGGGCTCCAGCTCTTCGACTCGCAGATCGTCGAGCGGGAACCCGTCTTCCACAACTGACGTGTTCGCCATGTGTCCTCCTTCTGTGGCAGGGCGCACTCAGGGATCATCTGGACGCGCAGACCTATCCGACGCCGGGACGACGCGGTTCCTGCCAACGCGTACGGATGTTCTCGTGTCTTCGACAACGTACGCGGGACCGCTGAACCCGCTCTGAACTCGCGTTGGCCCGACCCGATGGGACGCGTTTGGCGTCGATTCAGTGGCAGTCGAGCGGCCACCCATACGGTGCCGGGCATCATCCGATTCCCCCCATTCCGGGAGAGACGGGCTATGTCGATGTCCAATCCGGACAATGTGGTGCCGGCTGGAGCCGCGATCCGCCTTCGGCACCCCATGAGACGCTTGATCATCATCGTGGCCTGCGCCGTCGCGGGGGTCGTCACGGTGATCTTGGTGGGTGCCGGTCAGGCTCCAAGCCCCGTCTCTCTGCGTGCGCAGACGGCCGATTATCACGTTCGGCTGGATCTGGACGGCGCTTCGCTCGGTCGGCGCATCGCGACCGTCCACGTTGCCGGCGCTGATGGCCGACCCGTCGCTCCCGCCGACATCGACGTTCGCGCGACCATGTCGACGATGGGCATGACCGGGGAACTCCTGCGCGCACGGCAGATCGCGCCGGGCCGATACGAGGCCAATGGCGAGCTCTTCAGCATGCTGGGCGATTGGACGGTCACCGTTCGGATCTCGAAGCCGGGCCCGAACCCCACGCAAGAGGCCCTCTTCGCCGTCACAGCGGTGCCTTGACGACCAGGTTCCTTACGTAGTCCGCGATGGCCCGGCCGGGGTGGCCCACGACGCCGACCGCGGCCACCCGTAACGCGAGCGGGAGGTAGGCGCAGGCACGTACGAGCTCCGCTGCGGCTTCTGGCTCCGCGCTCATCCGTAGTGCGCCGACCAGGTGTTCCAGCAGCTTCCCAGCCTCGGCCGGGCTGAGTACGTCGAGATGGACTTGCGGGTGATGGGGCTGATGAGACAGCCCGTCGAGGGGAGCCCGGCTGGTCACCACGAAGACGCATCCTGGAACCCCGGCAAGCAGCGGCCGGATCTGCTCTGCGTCGCGGACGTGGTCAAGCAGCACCAGCGTGCGCCTACCGGCGAGCAACTCGCGATACCGCGCCGTCAGCCGCTCAGCGTCGAAGGGGATCTCCTCCTCCGGTTCACCGAAGGACCGCAGGATGCGGCTGAGTACATCGGCCGAACGAGGCGGTGACGTGCTCGTCTGCCCGCCCAGATTCACGTACAGCCGACCGTCGGAGAACATGTCTCGGTTCAGGTGGGCCCAGTGCAGGGCCAGAGCCGTCTTCCCCACGCCTGCCATGCCGTCAATCGCCACCACCGTCGCGCCACGGCCCACCGCCAAGTCGAGCAGGGCCAGCTCGGCCTGTCTGCCTACGAACCCCGTCACCTCATCAGGGAGCCGGGCATCGTCGAGCAGTGCCCCCGTGGGAGGTGCCAGCCGCCTGAGGTGAGCAGTTTCAGCGGGTGCCGCCGGCTCTGCGCCGTCGGTCAGGATCGCCTGATGCAGTCGGCGCAGTTCAGAACTCGGTTCGAGGCCGATCTCGGCCACGAGGGTGTCACGCACCCGATGGTAGGCGGCCAGGGCTTCGGCCCGGCGGCCACACCTGAACAGGGCCGTCATGAGCAGCCCGTGCAGCCGTTCCCTGAAGGGATGCGCCTGGACCAGCTCCGCCAGCTCGTCGACCACCTCCGCGTGCCGCCCCAGATCAAGAGCGCCACTGAATCGGTCCTCGATGACGGTCAGGCGCAGGTGTTCGAGCCGCTCCGCCGCACCCGTCACCGTCTGAGTGGCCGGTACGTCAGCGAACGGCCTGCCGCGCCACAGCCCGAGCGCTTCCGACAACCGCCCGACCCCATGACGCGTCTTCCCCGAGGCAAGGCTACGCCTGCCCATTTCGGCGTCCCGCTCGAATAGCGAGGCGTCGACAGCGCCGTCGTCGGCCACCAACTGGTACCCGTGCCCGCGCGTCACCAGCCCGACCGGCGAGCCCTCCAGCATCCGGCGCAGCCGCATCACATACACCTGCACCGTGCCGGTGGCGGTCCGCGGCGGCTTGTCCCCCCACAGCTCGTCAACCAGCCGATCCGTCGTCACGATCTGTCCCGCTTCCACCAGCAGGACCGCGAGCACCAAACGCGGTTGCGCCGCCCGAATCCCCGTCCACGCCATACCATTCCAAAGCTGCAAGGGGCCGAGCACCCTGATCCACACGTTCCCCACCTACCTGGCATGGGCAGTTGACTACCTCCGTCCCTCGTTGTTCGCACCACACCGATCGTCAGATTGGTCAGCGACGAAGTAGCACGCGACATCCCCACCAACGGGGCCTTCGCGGCCAGCCCCAAGAAGACCTGGATGCCCGGTGGCATGTACCGCAGCATGTTCTGGTTCCCCACGGCCAGTCGTGACGTGCTGCTCTGTATAGGCATCCACGGCCAGCTGGTCTACATCGACCGGGCCACCGGCATGGCCGGGGTGAAGCTCTCCAGCTGGGAGGACCCGGAGCCAGAGTGTGACGGCGCCTGGAAAGGCTTCTCCGCAGTGCGGATGTTCGACGCGATCAGCGACCATCTAGCTGCTGGGTCAGGCACGCTCTAGCTCGCGGATGCGAAGGGCCAGCCGATATTCGAGGACTCCTTCCCGGGGTGACCAACCTCGAGTTGATCACCCCGGGTAATCCGTTCCATGCGGTTGCTGAACGTGTGCCGGTGCACCCCGAGGCGGCGGGCGGTGGCCTCCGTGGACCCCCGGGCCGCCAGCCACGCCGCAAGGGTTTCGACAAGGACGCCGCAAGGTCCGCCGTCTCGAGGTCGCCGAGGACTGCGGTGCAGAAAGCGTCGAGCGTTGCCGGGTCGGCGGTGGCGAACAGCAGTTCCTGCAGCGAATCGAGTCCCTGCTCCACGAGGTGATTTCCTGCTCCAGCGTTCACCACCACCGCCGGGACGGCGCAGCTTCGGGCAGGCCTTGCCGAGCTTTTGGCCGGTCGCCTCATCGCGGCAGGAGCACGTCCTGCTGCTGGTGGTCGCCTCCGCGGGCGGAGCGCCCCGCCACCCCGTCTGGTACCACAATGTGCTGGCGCATCCGGCCGTACGGGTGGAGCTCGGCCGGGAGGTCTTCCCGGCGATCGCGACCCCGGCGGAGGGCGCCCGGCGTGACCGGCTGTTCGAGCAGGTGGTGCGCGTCGCTCCGGGGTACGCGACTACCAGCGCCAGACGGCTCGCACGATCCCGGTCGTGGTGCTGGAACGCCGGACGGCTCCGGAAATGTGACAACTGGACCGGTTGAAGGCGCCTCCCTACCATTGGCCCTGTGCGGCTGAACGTCCTCGGACCCATAGAACTCGTCGTGGCCGGGCAGGCCGTACCGGCCGGACCGCCGAAGGCGCGAGCCCTCCTGGCCCTCCTCGCGATGCACGCCCGCCGGGTCCCCGTCATCTTCGGCTGGCTCGCCTCGAGTGCGGACGCCGACCTGCTTGCGGCGTCGTACGCCGACCTGCCCGTCGTGGCCCGGCTCATGTTCCGCCTGTTCTGGTGGCCGGCCTACCGGCGGCGCTTCACCCGCCTGTACGGCGCCACCGCCCCCGCAAACGCTCTCTTGGAGTCGTGATGACCACATCCGCATCGACCACGTGGCCGCGCGAGGCGGCCGAGATTTTCGACCGCGCCATGGTATGCGAGTACGCCTCGCTCACCCGCGACGGCCGGCCCGTCACCTGGGCCGTCACGCCGTACGTCGGCGCGGGCGGCACGCTCGACGTGAGCACCGGGCTCACCTACCCCGGCAAGGCCGAGCGCGCCCGGCGCGACCCGCGCGTCGCGCTGCTCTACTCCAGCGCCGAGGGCACCGAACTGGACCGGGCATCCATCGTCCTCGTGCAGGGCCGGGCGACCGTACGCGACGCGGATCTGCAGGCCAACACCGACCGGTACGTCCGCGAGTCGCTCGCCAAGACCGGTGCCGGGTTCGCCGGGATGCCGTGGTTCCTGGTGAAGCGGCTTGGGTGGTATTTCGCCCGCATCTGGGTGGAGGTCACCCCCGAGAGGATCATCTGGTGGCCCGAGGGCGACCTGTCCAGGACGCCCGAGGTCTGGACGGGCCCGGGGAACGTCGCGATCCCCGCCTCCGATCCCGCCCCCACGGGCCCCCGGCTGCCGAGCCGGTTGGCCCCGCCGGCGGACTGGCGGCCCTTCGCCGACCGCGCGGCACGCCTGGGCGAGCCCGTCGTCACCATGGTCGCCGACGGCATGCCGCTGGCCGTGCGCACCCGCTCCGCCGTACGCACCGAGGCCGGCTTCGACCTGCGGCTGCCCGCAGGCGTCCAGGCGGCCGAGGGGCCGGTGTGCCTGACCTTCCACCGCCACGGCCCGGCCATGGAGTGGCAGGAGAACGTGGTGCTCGTCGGGACCGCGACCGGAGAGGGCGACCGGCTGAGCATGCGGGTCGAGCGGGCCCTGAACGACTGGAGCCTCTCCGGGAACCGCCGCGAGCGGAACCGCTCGTTCCTCGGCCAGGGCAGAATGCTCAGGAAGCGCCTGAAGGCCGAGGCCGCCCGCCGCGGCCAGCCCGTCCCCCGCGTCCGCCGCCCCACGCCTGGCTCCGTCCGCGAATCCGCCGGAGCGTGACGGCCTGCGGCGGGTACGGTGAAGCCATGAGCGCGCAGCCGGTTCATGATCCTCGATTCGATCCGCAGGCGATGCTCCAGGCGCTGCCGGAGAGGTGGCGGCCGGTTTTTCTCGCGCAGTATCGAGAGGCGTGGGAGGCGGCCCGGGAGCCGGGTGAGTACCACCGGCTACCCGAACTTCTCAATCTGTGGTGGCTGAACTCGATCGTGTTCGCCGATCCCTCCTATGAGCAGCGCGCGCAGGAGGCGGCTCGTGGGGTCGGCGAGTTGGTTTCCCTGGAGGAGGCCGTCCCCGACTGGGAGGAGCGAGTGGCACGGGCGCGGCGGTCGTGACCTCGCGGCAGCGAACCCCTGCCGTGGTCGTCGATTGGGGCTGGTCAGGGCGGTATGGGTCAGGCGGCCTGGGTCAGGGTGACGGTGAAGTCGAGCGCTTGGAGTTGCCGGACGTGGGCGCGGGTTTTCTTGTCCCGGTCGATGTTGTTGGCCTGGTACTCGGCTCCCACTCGAAGGCCGCTCGCACGCCGCGCTGATCTGCAAGCCCGGCGCGGTCACCCAGGTCATCGAGACCGCCACCCGCACTGTTTGCTGACGACCCGTCCACCTCAGTTGGCCTCTCGCATGGGGCCAGCCTCACCGCTTGTGGGCGACCACCTGATCGCCGCGGCCCGGAAACACCATGACCAGCACATGCTGCGGGAGACTCTCCGCCCAGACGGGTTCCCGATAGTGCACCCGCACGCGATAGCGCCCCCTGCCCCATACGGCGAGGTTCAGCGGCACGACCGAGCCTGCAGCCACAAGCTCGGATCTCCCCGTCGGGCTCTCGTACCCGATCTCCACCACCTTGTCCCACCCTGCCACCTCGACAGGCGGCCGGCGCCGGTACGTCTCCGCGGTCACGCAGATGTCCGCTTCACCGTCGGTGGAGATCGCCAGGTTCCCCGGCGTGCTGCCTACCAGGTCATGGTGCAGGGCAGGACGTTCGTCCGAGGTGAGTTCGTGATCCTCGAACGCCTGCAGCCCCGTCTCCGACCGTACCCGGTCGCGGGCCACGCCCACGGGCTTCAGCAACGGCCGATGCCGAGACCGATCGCAGGCCTCCTGGCTCGCCGCTTCCTGACGTTCGATCTCCGCCTGTTCGGCGGCGATCTCTCTGTCCGACTGCCGTGCCGCGGCGGGACAGATTGGCAGGATCAACGAGACGTGCACGGTGATGTCCGGATACGGGGCACATTGTCTGCGGCCATATGCCAGCAGCAGATGATCGGGCATCGTCGGGAAGGCGGTGCGCGCGTTGCAGAGAAAGGCCCGCTCACCGCGGCCTGGCCCCGGCCGGCATGCGTCGCCGCCGGTGACCGGCCCGGTCGTGACATCGGTGACGGGCAGGAAACACAGCAGCGCTCCCACACCCAGTCCTGACACCGCACGCCTGAACTCCGGCCGCCGGACGAACCGTCGCATCCGATCCCCGGGCACCCGTACCGCCAGCAGGGCACACACCGCGGCCAGCGCGAGAGCGAGGTCACCGACCAGGAAATCCGCTACACAAGGCCAGAAGACGCGTCAACGCCCACATCGACGCCGAGCGACAGCGCGCCGGAACCATGCACCAGCAGAACGCCGGCCGCCGGGACCCGCACGAACACCCGGCCTACCCGCTCACGACCTCTGCGGACGGCCGTCGCGTGCACCACGCAGGCCAGCAGCAGCACGGCCACGGCGGAATATCGCGCCGGCGTCCGCCACCGCAGCATCGCCCACGCACTGGAATCGAACTCCAAGCCCGAGCAGAGTGGCGTGCCCAGCAGAGCGAGGTTTCCTCCCGACCAGGGAAACACCGTCCACATGCCCACCACGGCCAGGACTCCCGAGATGGACCACCACAAAACCGATCGCGCATACACGAGTGGACAACCCAACGTGAGCTGGAAAGCCCGGATCTCAGTTCCGTGCGAATCCACGCCCGGGTGCTGGGCCACTCGTCGGACAAGGCGAATTTGGCATAGGCTCCGGTCGGGCTCCTGACCGGAGCGCTTGAGCGCGCGTTCGATCGAGCGCGGATGCACCCGCCGCCCGAACCGCTCGGCCACCGCCCGGGCCAGATCCGCCGCCCGCAGTGAGGGATCGGCGGCCAGCAGTGCCCGGATGTGCTCGACAACGTCGGGGGTGAGCTTGTGCGCGCCCCGGGGACCCGGCTTGGCCGGGACCGGCGCCGCCAGCCCGCCCTCGTCGAATGCGGCGGCCGCCTGGTAGAAGGATTGGCGGGAGAACCCAAAAGCCGAGGCGGCAGCGCTGACGCTGGCCCCGTCCTCGCGGACCCGGCGCACCATCTCGTACTTCACCTGCACCAGGTCGCGTGGGTCGAAGAAGTCCGCAGCGACGATGACTTCGTCGGTGACGGCCTGCGGGCGCGGATTCGATGTCCTGTTCGCGCGCAACGCCTCGGCCTTCGGATCGGGCCTCTTCTGCCTGGGCATGCCACCTCCCGAACCATCGCGTCCAGGAGATTATGTTCAAGCAGATCTGACACCTCACGGCACCACGCCGCTGGCAGCCCCGTCTCCGCTGATTACTTTTGCCATGAAGCATCGGCAGGCAGAGCAGCGACACCGCTACGGCCAACGCGATCGACATAATCATCGCGACACTCACGGCGTAATCCACCTGACACCCGAGCGCGTCGCTGATGGCCTGCCAGCACTCATCTGCTCGACGAGATCGGCGAGCTTCAGCAGGTCGTCTGTGCGGAATGCCGCACGACCATCGGCCATGACGACGAACGGGTCCTCGGCGACGACGTCGGTCCACTCGGCCGGCAATGAGACCAGCTCACCGCAGGTGTCGTAGACATATACCCGATCACCGTTGCCGTAGTTGTTACGGCGCTTGACGAACTCCAGCACCTGATCGAACAGCGGATGGAATCGATGCGTTACCCGGACACGGGCCGAGTATGGCGCATCATCCGCATCGCGCGCAGTCGACGGCGAGGTCCAACAACACCGGCGAGCGCGCGCTGCGCCCGGTCAAGACGCAAGTGAAGATCTCCGGCTGCCATCAATCCGAAGACGGTGCCGCGCACTGGCTGACCGTCCGCTCCTACCTCGACAGCGCCCGCAAGCACGGGCTGAGCGCCTTCGAGGCGATCCACCGCGCCTTCACCGGCAACCTCTGGATGCCGCCCGTCGCACTCGACGCCTGATCAGCACGTATCACCCAGCGTCACAGAACCTTCTGATTGCTTACAGGAAATCTGCGCTAATAGCGGCCACCGACCGTTACGGCGGCGTGGTCAGGCCATGACGGTAGGCCAGAGCGACGAGCTGGGCCCGGTCGCGGGCACCGAGCTTGGTGAGGGCGCGGCTGACGTGGGTCTTGACCGTGGTCTGCCCAATGAACAGCAGCCCGGCGATCTCCGCGTTGCTCATTCCTTGGGCCACAAGGTCGACGACTTCGCGCTCACGCTCGGTGAGCTGGTCGAAGAATTGGACGGATGGCTGCGACGGCCCGGGACGGCGGGCGAGTTGGGCGATTAGTCGCTGTGTCAGCCCGGGGGAGAGGAGAGCCTCGCCTCCGGCGACGACGCGGATGCCGTGCAGCAGTTGCGGCGGATCGGTGTTCTTCAGCAGGAATCCGCTGGCGCCGATGTCGAGTGCCTCTATGACGTACTCGTCGAGGTCGAAGGTGGTGAGGATCAGTACGCGGGCTCCGGTCAAGTCGGGGTCGGCGACGATCTGCCGGGTGGCTTCGAGGCCGTCCGTCCCGGGCATCTGGACATCCATGAGCACGACATCGGGCCGGTTCAGGCGGGCCAACTCAACCGCCTCGGCCCCGTCGCTGGCCTCTCCGACGACCGCCATGTCGGGGGCGTTGTCGACCAGGATACGGAAGCCGCCGCGAACCAGCGCCTGATCGTCGACGATGAGGACGCGTATGAGGTCGGATGTCATGCTTGCTCCGGGAGAGGAAGTACGCAGCGTACCTCGAAGCCGCCGGCCCGGTGCGGCGCGGCGCTGAAATCGCCGTCTAACGCGGCGACCCGCTCCCGCATCCCTCTGAGCCCGTGCCCGCTGCCGTTCACGTGGGGTGCCTTCGCCTGGCCGTCGTCACGAACTACCAGCGTAAGCTGGCGAAGCTCGTAGCTGATCGAGATGACGACAGATCTCGCTCTCGCATGACGGCGGACGTTCGTGAGAGATTCCTGAATGATCCGGTATGCGGTCACGTCTACCGCTCGAGGCAGGGGGAGAGCATCGCCCGAGATGGTCAACTCGGTGCGCAGCCCTGCCGCATGGGCCGTCTCGAGCAGAGCATCCAGCCTGTGCAGGCCGCTCCTGGTTGGGGTGGGTTCGTCACCACCACGCAAGGTCCCGAGGATGGCTCGAACTTCGGTAAGCCCCTCGTCGCTGAGCTTCTTGATCGCGGTCAGCGCCTCGATGGCCTGGCCCGGCTGCTGCTCGATCACGTGTAGCGCGGCGCCCGCCTGCACGCTGATGGCGGCCATGGAGTGGGCGCACACGTCGTGGACCTCGCGGGCGATGCGCACCCGCTCATCGGCCGCGATGCGAAGCGTTTCCTGCTCGCGGGCTCGCGCTTCGCGGGCGAGTTTCTCGCGGGTGGCAGCCTGCTGCTCGCCGTACCAGTAGACGGCGGTGCCCAGGGCGAACGCCGCCACTGTCACCGCCACCGCGTTGATCACCGGCTCCTCCAGCAACCTGGTACGGAGCGGCAGGCCTACCGCGACGGTCGCGGTGATCGAGTTCAGTACCACTGCGACGAGACCCCAGCGCCAGCCGCGCAGGGCGGTCACGGTGTAGCAGGCGATCAAGGGGGCTGCGGTCATGGCACGCCCGGGGTATCCGGCGAGCAGCCATCCCAGCGTGGCCGCATCGGTAGCGAGCAGGGCCGGTATCGGGAAATGTCGGCGCAGCGCGACGGCGACGGAGGCAATGACGATCAGCCCGAATGCGCCGACATCCACCGGCCGGCTAGCCCCTGATGAGGTCCATGCCATGACGGAGGCCCACACCGCCACGGCCACGGCCAGCAGAGCGTCGACTACGGTCCTGCGGGTGTGGGCTGGCATGATCCCAGCCTAGGTCGGAGCCGCCGTGTGCCACATCAGCCCAGCGGAGTGGTTCCCACGTACTGCCTGATGCGCATGGGTGTAGTCCGGCGGATGACCCTCTCGCCCACAATCAGCCTCACACCGGACGACGATGACCCGTCGTGAGCAGCAGAGTCGTGAGTCATGGAAATCATGCTCATCGTCGGATATGCGGCTGCCGCGGCTCTGATCGTGGCCTACGTCGTCGCCGTCCGGGCACGCTCGTCCAGGCTGGTCCGCGGGGCGCTCGTCGCTGCCTCGGTCATCGCGCTGATTCGAGTCGCAGGCGCCGGCTATCTGTGGTGGATCAATTGGGCTGCCGCTGCCGACGTCGTTATGGTGGCCTTGCCCGCGGTGGTCGCCGCGGTGCTTCTGGCTCCGCCGCGGGGAAGCGTCGCGCGCTGGCGGTTGCGGACTGCCGTTCTGGCTGCGGTTCTTCAGGGCTATGCCACCTTCGTTCCGCAGGCCCCGCCGTACCTGACCACAGTCGAGGTCATGGCGGCCGTGCTCCTCCTGGGCGGAGCGTTGGCGCGCTGGTGGGAGCACCGGTTGGCGGGTCCGCCGCGCCGTGGACGCACCGCCGGCCTGATAGCGGCGATCGTGCTGCTCGTCGCATCCGGTACGGCTGGCGCCTGGGCTGTGAGCAAGCTGCCCGAGCGCGCGAGCATGATGGACCACGGCAACCTCGACTACGGCGGCCGTTCCGACGTCTCGGCCCACGCCGCCATGCAGCACCCGCATGCTGCGAGCCCCGCTGTCGACATCAGCACGCTGACCGGGCCGCAGGGCGAACCGGACCGGCGTATCACGCTCACCGCCGAGACCGCCAAGGTCAAGCTCCCTTCGGGGGAGACCGTGGAGGCCTGGACGTTCAACGGCACGCTTCCGGGCCCCGAGCTGCGGCTGAAGCAGGGGGAATTGGTGGAGGTCACGCTGGTCAACAAGGACATCCCGGCAGGCGTGACCCTGCACTGGCACGGTCTCGACGTGCCCAACGCCGAGGATGGAGTCGCCGGGCTCACCCAGGATGCCGTCCAACCTGGTGGGCGGCACGTGTACCGGTTCGTCCCGCAGCAGGTCGGCTCGTTCTGGTACCACTCCCATCAGCAGTCGGATGCCCAGGTAAAGCGGGGCCTGCTCGGCGCGCTGGTGGTGGAACCCGCCGATGGGCCCGTGAGCGGAGTCGACGTCACCGCGATCGCGCACGCCTATCCCGTCGGTGACGGCAGGGTGACCGCCTTCTCCCTGGGCGGGGCCACGCCCTCGTCGCGAGTGTCGCGCAAGGCGGTCAAGCCGGGCACGCCGGTCCGGTTGCGGCTGGTCAACGCTGACAACGAGGCCCGCGGGTACTCGTTGGCAGGTGCGCCTTTCCGGGTGTCCGCAATCGACGGCACCGACCTCACTGGAGCATCGGACATCACAGGGAAGAGCCTGTTCGTGGCCGGGGGCGGCCGCTATGACCTCACATTCACGATGCCGGACGGCCCGGTGCAGCTCGCCATCACCGAGGACGAGAACGGCGACGGCAGCGCCGCGATCCTGCTGTCCCCCGACGGCGCGGGCGAGGTGCGCACCATCACCCCTGGACCGACGCTGGACCCGACCAGCTACGGGAGTGCGGCCCAGACACCGTTCGGGGCACGTAGCGATTTCGATCGCCAGTTCACGATGCTCCTGAGTCAGGGATTCGGGTTCTACGACGGCCAGTTCCTCCTGAAGCGGACCATCAACGGCGCGCTGTTCCCCGATGTGCCGAGCCTCGTGGTGCGCAAGGGCGACCTGGTCAAGGTGACCTTCCTCAACCGCAGTTTCAGCGAGCATCCGATGCACCTGCACGGCCACCACATGCTGGTCCTTTCACGCAACGGCACGCCGTCGACGGGCAGCCCGTGGTGGACCGACACTCTGCAAGTCTCGCCCGGAGAGAGCTACGAGGTCGCCTTCCGAGCGGACAAACCGGGCCTGTGGATGGATCATTGCCACAACCTGGAACACGCCGCCCAGGGCATGACCATGCACTTGATGTACGAGGGATACACGACCCCCTACCTGGTGGGCGATGCGACTGGGAACAACCCCGAGTGATGCGGGATCAGAGCAGCACGACAGGAAGGCCGCAGATAAGGCCGACGGATCTGGCGATGCGGGCCGGACGGCGCCAGACCCCCCATCTACGGCGCCCGGCCGCGGCGAGCAACGGAGTTCGATACCTGCCCGCCAGCTGGACGATCGTGCTTTCGGGAGTGCTCATCACGCTCTCCAGCCGCCACTCGACGGAAACGGATTCGAGTGCCCCGGTGAGCAGCATGAGCACGCTGAACTCCAGCTCATCGTCGTTGAAGAGGAAGGCGGCCGCAGGCTCGAAGGCAATGGACCAGGGCGGGGTGAACAGGAGGGCCACGGTGAGGGGGGACCCGGCTGTGGCGGCCATGTGCGCGGCCTGAAGCATGATATTCGGATCGAACTCGCCGCTCTCGGCGATCACGATGATGTGATCTGCCAACGGGATGTCCCGCGTGTGGCCTGGGTCGGCCCGGTTATCGCAGGCGGGCGAGTTCGAAGAGGGCCTCGAAGTCGTGGGCGGCCTCGATGGAGCACAGGGCGGCGGCGAGAAGGATCGCGGCGGCGACGGCCAGGGGCAGGGTGCGGCGGCCGGGTGGGGTGGTGAGGAGGGCTGCTACCCGGCGGGGCACGGGTCCCGCGGTGCGCAGGGATGCGGAATGGCGGCCGAGGATACCCAGGGCGGTGGCCGGGAAGCGCGAGCGGGCGCCGGTGCGGGAAGAGGCCAGGGCGGCCTTGCCCACGGTGCGGGCGACCCGGCGGCGGTCGCCGCAAGCGGCCGCGGCGTCCTCATCGGCCCAGCGTTCGACGGTGTAGGCCACGGCGCTGGCCAGGGGCCGCAGCAGGGGGTTGGCGGCGGCGGCCAGTTGGGCGGCGGCGGTGAACAGGTAGTGGCGGCCGGCGAGGTGGGCGCGTTCGTGGGCGAGCAGGATGTCGCGTTCGGCCGGGTCGAGGGCGTGCAGCATGCCGGTGGAGACGACGATGCGGCCGGGCAGTCCGGGCACTGCGTAGGCTTCGGCGGCGGGGTCGTCCATGATGACCACTTCGCCGGTTCCGGGTAGACAGGCGGCTTCGGCGGCGGCGGCGAGCAGGATGCGGATGCGGCGCCAGAACATGCGCACGGCGGCGGCCGCCGCCGCGGTCAGGAGCGCGCCGGCGATCAAGGCGGTCCACAGGGCTGTCGGGTCGTCGCGCTGCATGACACGCGCGGACCAGTGACCCAGGGCGGCCACGAGGGGGAGGCGGGCCAGCCCGGCCAGCGCCAGCAGGGCGAGCGCCGCGGAGCTGGCGGCGGCCAGCGCCACCGCGGAGACGGTCAGCAGCCAGGTGGCCAGCCGTGGATGCAGGCGGTCGGCCAGCGGCCGGGCAGCCAGAGCGGCCAGGGCCGGCAGGAGCAGGGGCAGGTAGACGGCGAGGCGCATGCGCGAGTGCTCCTTACTGCCCGGGGTACTGACCGGGGTCGAGGTCGGCACCCAGCAGGCGGCGCAGCAGCTGCTCCTCGCCCGCGGCCAGGTCGTCGACGAAGCGGCTCAAGACGGCCTCGCGGTCGGGTTCGTTCTCCAGGACCTGACGCATTTTCCGGGCGGCCAGGCCGGGTTCGTCGGCGGCAGGGGTGTAGGCGAAGGCCCGGCCACGAGGCGTGCGCACGAGCACGTCCTTGTCATGCAGCCGGGACAGGGTGGTCACTACGGTGCTATAGGACAAGGCGCCGCCCAGAGCGGTGCGGACCTCGCCGGGAGTCAGCGCCCGCGGCGCCGCCTTGCGCAGGACGGCCAGGACCTCGGCCTCCAGCGCGCCGCCGGGCCGGCGCCCACCCGCCGAGACGGCGTCGCCGTGCGCGTTCGCAGCCATCGAGTTGGTCACCCCTTCCGCTATCTTCTACAGTCGTGTAGAACTTCTACTATTGTGTAGAAGTCGCGTTTGTTCGACAAGTGTGCCATGCGCACCCATACCTCCGCATCGCCGGAGGGGGGACGCGGGCGGAATGAGGAAATCCCGTTGTCCCTGCTGTCCTATGCCGCGCTGTTGTATGCCGCCGGGCCGCCTGCCTGGGCGCTGGCGGTCAACCCGCTGGATCCGACCTCGCTGCTGACCAGCCTGGGTACGGTGGGGGTCTTCGCCGTGCTGTTCGCCGAGACCGGGCTGCTGATCGGGTTCTTCCTGCCCGGCGACTCGCTGCTGTTCACCGCCGGACTGCTGTGCGCCACGTCGGCCGGCGGGGTGCGTCTGTCGCTGCCCGCGGTGCTGGCGGCCGCGGCGGCGGGGGCGCTGCTCGGCGCGCACACCGGCTACGTGATCGGCCGCCGGGCCGGGCGTCCCCTGCTGGAGCGCAGCCGCAACGCGCACCTGCGGCGCGGTGCGGCCCGCGCCGAGGAACTGCTCGCCCGCTACGGCCACGGCAAGGCCATCGTGCTGGCCCGGTTCGTGCCCGTGGTGCGCACCGTCCTCAACCCCCTGGCCGGCGCGCTGGGGGTGCCCGCGCGCATCTTTGCGCTCTGGCAGGTCGCCGGAGGGCTGCTGTGGTCGCTCGGGCTCACCCTGGCCGGATACGCGCTGGGCTCCACCATCCCCGACGTCGACCGATATCTGCTGCCCGCGGTCGCCGTCATCGTCGCCGCGTCCCTGATCCCCCTGGCGGTGGAACTGCGCCGCCACCGCACCGCCCACCGCACCGCCCACCGCACCGCCCACCGCACCGCCCACCGCACCGCCCACCGCACCGCCCACCGCGACGCCGCGCACCGACGCGAGGACTACACCGCATGACCGCCATCGCCGCCGTGTCCCTATCCGGCCCGCTGTCTGGCCCGCTGTCTGGCCCGCTGTCTGGCCCGCTGTCCGGCCTACTGTCCGGCCCGCTGCCCGTACTCGACGGCCCCGCCTTCGACGGCGGCTGGTACACCGCAGTCACCGATGCCGCCCGGCACACCGCCTGGCTCAACGCGCCGGCCGAGGCGTGGACCACCTACGGCGTTCTCGTCTTCGGCGTCCTGCTCGCCGCCGCCTGGTGGCGCGCGCGCCACCGCGGCGGCCGGTCCCTGACCGCCGCCCTGTGCGCGCCGCTCACCACCGCCGCCGCCCTCGCGCTCAGCGCCGCGATCAAGCTGGTGGCGGCCGAGGCGCGTCCGTGCCGCGCCTTCCCGAACGCCTTCCTCGTGGAGGCGTGCCCCCCGGCAGACGACTACTCCTTCCCCAGCAACCACGCGACCCTGGCCGGCGTCGTGGCCGTCGGCGTGCTGCTGGTCAGCCGGCGCCTGGGCGTCCTGGCCGGGATCGCCGCGCTGGCGATGGCCGCCTCCCGCGTCTACGTCGGCATCCACTACCCCCACGACGTGCTGGCCGGTCTGGCGCTCGGCGCCGGCGTCGCCTGGGCCGGCCATCTGCTGCTGCACCGGCCGATCAGCCGGCTCATCCAGGCGCTCACCCGCACCCGCCTGCACCCGCTGCTCGGAACGGCCCCGCCCGCCGTGGTCGTGCCCGACGCCTACGGCGCCCGCCCGCCCGCGCTGGTCCCGGAGGGCAGGCCCGACGGGGAGGGCAACGGATGAAGATCTCCTTCCTGATCCACAACGTGTACGGGATCGGCGGCACCATCCGCACCACCGTGAACCTCGCCGCCGCGCTGGCCGGCACCCACGAGGTGGAGATCGTCTCGATGCTGCGCCACCGCGCGCAGCCGCGCTTCGCCATCGATCCCCGGGTCAGAGTGGTGCCCCTGGTCGACATCCGCCCCGGCAGCCGGGACAGCAGCGATCCCCTGCACCACGAACCGGCCCAGGCCTTCCCCGCCGCCGAGGGGCGCCACCGACAATACAGCCGGCTCACCGACCAGCGGGCCGAGAGGTACCTACGTGACTGCGGCGCCGACGTGGTGATCGGCACCCGCCCCGGCATCAACGTCTACCTCGCCCGCTTCGGCTCCCCGCACGCCCTGCGCATCGCGCAGGAACACCTCACCCACGACACCCACAGCAAGAGGCTGCGCGCCGAACTGGCCCGCCACTACCGCACCTTGGACGCCGTGCTCACCACCACCAACGCCGACGCCGCCGCCTATCGGGCCAAAATGTCGTTGCCGGGAGTGCGGGTACTGGCCATACCCAACAGCGTGCCCGAACCGCCGAACCCGCCCTCCGACGGCACCACCAAGGTCATCGCCGCGGCCGGGCGGCTGGTCCGCGGCAAACGTTTCGACCTGCTCATCGAAGCATTCGCCGAGATCGCCGCCACGCGCCCCGGCTGGCGCTTGCGGATCTACGGCGGCGGCACCGAGCAAGAGCGCCTGCAGCACCTCATCGAGCGCGCCGGCCTGACGGGCCGGGCAGCGCTGATGGGAGCGCACGCGCAGATCGAGGCCGAGTTCGCCAAGGCCTCGATCGTCGCGGTCTCCTCCGACGCGGAATCCTTCGGGATGACCATCGTCGAAGCGATGCGCTGCGGCGTGCCCGTGGTCAGCACCAACTGCCCGCTGGGCCCGGCCGAGATCATCCACGACGGGGTGGACGGCCGGCTCGTCCCCGTCGGCGACTCTCATGCGCTGGCCCGCGGGTTGCTCGACCTCATCGACGACGAACCGGCACGGCGCCGCATGGGCGCCGCCGCACTCGCCGAGGCCCGCCGCTACGACCCCCGGGCCATCGCCAGCCGCTACGACGAACTGTTCGCCGACCTGCACGCCAGCCGCCGCGCCCGCACCCGGCAACGCCGCCGCGCGAGGCTGCGCGCCCGGCTGAGCCGGGCCGCCCGCCAGATGCCCCATCTGCACCGGCTTCGCGCGCTCATCCCGTCCGTGCCCCGGGAAAGCCGCCGCTGACCTCGCTCCGAGGAGGGCACGATGTGGTCGAAGCACCGAGGCGGGAGAGGGCAGCGGTGAGGACCGCGCGGCCTGACAAAGCCCTTGGCCGCACTCCGCGCTCACCCGTACGCCGCCACATCGGACCAACCCCTCGCAGCAGCACGGGCAGCAGCACGCAGATCAGCGGCTGCAGGAATGTCACTCGGCCACAGCAGGAGTGCGGCGGGCCGCCGCCGCCACCGCAGCCACCACGACCGCCAGGACCGCGTAGCCCCCGGCCAGGCCCGCCGCCGCGGCCAGGCCGCCGACCAGCACAGGGCCGCCCGCGTCGCCGAGCTCGCGGCCGAGTTCGGCCGCGCCCATCGTCTGGCCCAGGCGTTCCTCGGGGGTGGCCGAAGCGAGCCAGGCGAAGGCCAGCGGGGTGATCAGCCCGGTGCCGGCCCCGATGCCGATGGCGGCCAGCAGCACGCCGGGCAGGCCGGGGAGATGGACTCGACCACGTCGACGCCCTCGCCCGCGTGTCCTGTCCGCTGTTGGTGCTCCACGCCGACTGGCGTCGCCTGCCCTCGCACGGTCTCATCGGCGCGATGGACGACGAGGACGCGGCCCAGATCAAGCGGCTGGTACCACACAGCCATTACCAGAAGATTCACGCCAACCACGTGATCCACATGTTCAAGCCCCGCCAGTTCGTGGCCGCGGTAGACGCCTTCCTGTTGGATACGACCTCTGCGGGCGAGGGTGCTCGACGCACCTAGATCGCGGATGCGGGCGTCGGTGGGTCGCGCATCGAAGCACGCCGCCGCCAAAGCGCGGACGGCCATCACCATGGGGACCCGAGGTCAGTCGGAGGCTGGGGCAAACCCCGGCGGGAGGCGCTCACCTCCATCATCTCTGTCAGCGGCCGTGGTTTTCGTGGGCCGGTTAAGCAGCAGGTCGGCAGCGCGGACGAGAACCTGGGCTCGTGTGCGGTCGCCGTGGTCGGCGGCGAGGAAGTGCTCGCCGATCGCTACGCAGAAGGCGAGCAGGCTGCGGGCTTCGACTTCGTCGGCATCGGAGCAGAAGGTGCCGATCATTTGGCGCAGTAGTGCCATGCGCCGGTTGTCCACTCGTCGCAGGCGCTCGGCGACCGCCTCGTCGCGCCGGGCCCAGTCTCGGATCGCGAGGTCGATCGGCAGCAGGCGGTCGCTGGAGAACGTGAGCACGCCCGCGCGCTGGATTTTGGTCCTCGGATCGCCGCCCTCGCGCTCGACGCGGTCGATCACCTCGTCGATGCTCTCCCGCTCCCAGGCGTCCAGCATCGCCTCCAGCAGCGCGTCGCGGTCGGCGAAGGACCCGTAGAACCCGCCTTTCGTGACGCCGAGCTTCTTCGCCAGCGCCTCGACGCGGACGGCATCCAGGCCGCCGGCGGCCAGCGCCCGTAGCCCCTCCTCGATCCACTTGTCACGCGGCGTGCGAGTCGCGCCCACGATGTGCTTCACCTAGCCTCCCCTATATACGCCACCGTATAAATGAGCTAACCTGGATTTATACGGCATCGTATACGTGAACGGAGACAGTGGGATGACCGTCGGCTTTGTGGACAGTGCCGTGGGGACACACAACATCCCCGAATCCGTTCGCGCACTTAGCTCGTTGCCTGACATCGACTACGCCGACCAATTCACCCTCTCCCCGGACGCGGACGAGGACGCGGACGCAACACCGGAGCAGTGGGCTCGGGCGATGTTCGGCGACGTCCCCAGCGTCGCGGAATCGCTGATCTGGCGCGGTCTCCTCGGTTTCCGACTCAGCCGAGGACGATCGCCGGCCACCGTGGCCGGATGGCAGATCGGCGAACGTGGCGAGGATTGGATCCGGCTTGAGGCTGCTTCCTGGTTTCTGACCGGCAACCTCCTCGTACAGACAGCCGATGGGCGGGTGTCGCTGGGGACCTTTCTGCGTTACGACCGGCGCCTGGGCCATGGCGTGTGGCCCCCGTTGTCCGTCATCCATCGCCGACTGGTACCCGGGGTGCTCCGCGACGCCGCGGCAAGGATTCGAGCATCCCGATGAGGAACGGACGCAAACCTTGAAAGGCGCGAATGTGGGTGGCGAACCGGTCACGGGCGCGCCGGTTTGGTGTGTGGCCGTTTCGGCGGGCTGGGCATAGCCGGTCGCGGAGGCCGGTTGGCGCTGCCTGATGTCCTGTCTATCGGAACTCGGAGATGATGTGATGAAGGTGTTGTCGACGCAGTTCACGAAGTTGTTCGGGGTGCGGCATCCGATTGTGCTGGCGCCGATGGGCGGCTCGGCCGGTGGTGCGCTGGCGGCGGCCGTCTCGCGCGGCGGCGGGCTCGGGATGCTGGGTGCCGGGAACGGGGATCGGGAGTGGCTGGATCGTGAGGTGCAGATCGTCGCCTCGAGTACCGACCAACCGTGGGGCGTCGGCTTCCTGACGTGGGCGATCGATGTCGGTGCGGTGGAGCGTGCGCTGGGATACGGCCCCCGGGCGGTCATGTTGTCCTTCGGCGACCCGAGCCCGTTCGTGGAACCCATCCGTCAAGCGGGGGCCGCCTTGATCATTCAGGTCACCGACGTGGAGGAGGCCTGGCGGGCCGTGGACCTGGGTGCCGATGTCGTCGTGGCGCAGGGCACCGAAGCCGGTGGCCATGGCGCCAGGCGCGGGCGGTCCACGTTGCCGTTCGTACCCATCGTGGTGGATCTCGCGGCTCCGGTGCCGGTACTGGCGGCCGGCGGGATCGCCGACGGCCGCGGCCTGGCCGCGGCCCTGGCCTTGGGCGCGGCCGGAGCCCTGATCGGCACCCGCTTCCAGGCCACCGTCGAGGCTCTGGTCGACCCCGCGATCACCAAGGCGATCGTCGAAGGACGGGGGCAGGACACCGAGCGCAGCAGCGTGCTGGACATTGCTCGCGGCTCCCGATGGCCGTCGAAGTACCCCGCCCGTACCCTCGGCCACCCTTACCTCGACCGATGGCGCGGCCGCGAGGCGGAGCTCGCCGGCGACTCCCAGGCCAGACAGGCCTACCAGAACGACGTGGCGCGAGGCGCCATACCCCCGCTACCGGTCTGGGCCGGCGAGGCCATCGACCTCATCACCGACCTGCCCTCAGCAGCGGACCTCGTCACCACCTTGGCCACCCAGGCCGTGGACGCCCTGGCCAAGGCCGGGAGGCGCTGACCGACAGTTGGTCTCGGTGAGCGGCACGTCCGGTGTCAAAAGCAGTTCTGGCGCTGGCCTGCGGGTTCGTGTCGAGCTGCGGTTCTTGATCCAGGATCAGGATCCGCTCTTTATCTCCGCATTCAGGGAGTTCTTCCACGCTGTAGGGCTTCGGGCCATTACGACTCTGTCGCGGACACTGAGAATGAACGCCATCTGTGAGCGGATCATCGCACCCTACGCCGTGAACTCCTGGAGCGCATCCTGATCCTCAATGAACGTCACCTGGTATTCGTGCTCCACTACGAGGTCACCTCTACGGACGTGGTGTATGGGTCAATCTTCGCGTGATTCTGTATCTGCGGTTACGACGTGGCGCATAATAGCCTGCGCCCCAATTGAGTGGCTTGCTTGGGTAGGTCGATAATGACCCCCATGTTGAAATCGCTGATAGCAAGGGCGGGTCTATCGGAGAACGCTTCCCTGGCGGAGGTCGTGGAGGCGGTGCGCTCGATGCCTTACGGGCGTCCCATGGAGCGGAGCGCTCAAGGGGCGCTCGCCGAATGGCGGGGGACGTGCTCGACGAAGCATGCGCTGCTGGCAGCGGTCCTGGCGGAACAGTGGCCGCACACCGAACCGCAGCTGGTCCATCGCGTCTACCGGTGCACGCCCGAAGACGCTGCCCGCAGCTTCGGCCCGACCGCAGCCGCCGCGGTGCCTGAGGAAGGCTTGTGGGACGTGCACCGATACCTGACCATCGACCTGGACGGGAACCGAGTCGTCATCGACGTCACCTTTCCGTCCGGCCCAGGCTGGGATGGAGCCAGCTCGATGCCGGTCGCGTGCGGGCCTGGAACCGACCATCCGGCTGGTTCCGCCCCCGACGCGGACAAGCGAGCTTTGGAGGAGGTTCACTGCGATCCTGGTATCCGCGAGCCCTTCGTCGCCGCCCTGAGCATGTCGGCAACGACGGCCCGTGATACGGCGGGGCCCCGGCCGAGCGGTGGTGATAGATGATCAGTGTTTATGTCATCGGTCTGCGACCCGCCCGCGCGGGGTGGGCTCGTAGGGCGTTACGTTCTGCACGGCCTCGGCGAAGCCGCCGTCCGCGACCATGTTGCGCAGGATGATCCGGTGTACCGCCGTCGGTTGGGCCCTCGAGAACGGCAGGAACGTCACCCCGGGCGCCTTCTCGATCGCTCGGCGCTGTGACTCCCTGCCGACCACGTAGCTGTAGCGTGCGTCGGCGTCGTGCTCGGTCTGGTCGTCGGTCCGGCACCCGTAGTCGGACGTGCCTCCGGGCAGCGGGTTCGCCACGACCTGGTACGGGGGCACAGTGAGGTTCGTGCACATCGACCAGTAGCGCGCATCCTTGCCTGTGGCCGGCCAGGGCGCCGGGTGCGAGCCCCGGGCGGTGCGCGGGGCCTTGCCGTGGATGACGACGACCTGGCGGTCGGAGGGCGGGGTGACGTCCGCGTAGAGATAGGCGGTGTCGGCGTTCGGGAAGCCGCCGCCGGGGCGACTGGCGAGGTCCGGGCGGGCGAACGCCGGTGTACCGGTCTGCCGACGTATCGGCATACTCGATCGTGCACCTGGTCGGCGACGTCACCGCGCTGCTGGAGGCGCTGGGCGAGAAGCAGGCCGTGATCGTGGGGCACGACTGGGGCGCGCCGGTCGCCTGGCACACCGCCCAGTTCCGCCCAGACCTCGTGCGCGGCGTCGCCGCGCTCAGTGTGCCGCACAGGCCGCGCACCTCCGGCCCGCCAGTGAAGCGGATGCGCGAGGTGATCGGTGAGGGGTTCTACATGGTCTACTTCCAGCGCCCCAAGGAGCCGGAGACGGAGTTCGAGCGCAACCCGAAGGCCACCTTAGGGACGCTTCAAGAAGGCTGCAATCAGGTTCTCACCCGCCGAGCTCACGGTATTCCCGAGCCTCATGGAGCCGAAAGATCTCCAGGGCCTCGGCCAGCTGCTGCGTGACCCGGCGTGGCACAACGCCCTCGAGAGTGAGGGTGTCGAGGTCGTCGGAGGCTGGTGGACCTGACCCATGAGCCAGTCGGCGGTTCTTGATTCGCGAAACTGCCCCTCCGGCAGCACCTGCGCTCGGTACTGGTCGAGTATGCCGATCAGCTACAACGGTCATCGGCCGCACCAATCCCGCTCGCAGCGACCACCCGATCATGACGAGCGAGCCGTCGTATCGTTGGGAGGCCGGATCGAACGTCGGGAGGTGCTCGGCGGGTTGATCAACGAGTACCACCGAGCCGCGTAGCCACTCCGGAGAATTCCCAGCTCAAGCCCTGCGCGATGGATCGGCAAGGCGCGAGCTGGGGCGTGACTTACATGTGGCTCACCGTGACTCACGGTCAGATGACGCGACTACAGGTTCGCGCAAAACCGCAGGTCGGCGTGGTAGGGCGGGTGGGACTTGAACCCACGACCCACGGATTATGAGCCTAGCTCAGACAGGCCATCCAGCGGCCGTGAGTCGTCCAGCAGTCCGCGACCGGGAAGCCGCCAGCACGTGCCACACGCTGGATGTCGCTCACCGACACGGTCGCCCAGCCGAACCAGTCCCCGACGAGCGGGCCGCGGTGCAGCCGTACACGGTCGACCCGGCTTTTCGTCTCGGGTGGTGCGACTTCGACCAGGACGTTCCCGCCCGGCCGGACCAATTGCCTGACCCGGCGCAGCAGCGTCTCGGGGTTGCCGCCGATGCCGATGTTGCCGTCGGTGAGCAGCGCCGTCGCCCACTGGCCACCGCCCGGGACCTCGTCGAAGACGTCCCGGAGCAGGGCGAACCCTCCCGCTCTGCGGGTGAGGGCGACGGCGCGAGGGGTGATGTCGATGCCGAGCGCCTGAACGCCGCGGCGGGTCAGCGCGACGGTGAGCCGGCCGGGACCCGAGCCAATGTCCAGGGTTGGGCTGGCGCACCTGCTCAGGAGCGCCTCGTCGCCGTCTACCGGCTCGAACCAGCGCGCGGTCTCCAGCACGACACGGGTGCCATCGACGTACTCGATCTCGGCGGGCGCTCCGGCGAGCGCGTCGGCGTAGATCTGCCCGATCATCGGCCCAGCTCCCGTAGCGCGGCGGCGAAGCGGGAAGCCGGCGCCTGCTCGGCCACCGCGTCCGCGTCCGCCGCAGTGTCGACATCGGTCAGCTCGGGCAGCAGGTGGACGGTAAGTCCGGCCCGATCCAGCCGGTCGAGCTGGAGCTTGCCGGTCTCCGGATGAGACATCGGCACGCCGCGCAGCAGCGAAGGGTCCGGCTCGCGCAGGCCGAGCAGCCAGAAGCCGCCGTCCGCGGCCGGGCCGAACACGGCGTCGTGCCGCTCCAAGACCTCCACCGCCTCCCCGAGCAGAGCGGGAGTCACCTGCGGAGTGTCCATGCCGATCAGTACGACGGCTTCCGGCCGGAGCCGGTAGGCGTCGGAGAACGCCGCCGCCAAACGCTCGTCCAGGCCCGTGCCGCGCTGCGGGATCACCACGAAGCCGGGAGGCAGCCAGCTGCCCGGCAGCCCGTCCAGGGCGAGTACCCGCTGGGTCGCGGGTGTCGCGGAGACGGCGAGCAGGCTGTCGCGGAGAGCGGCCTCGGCGAGGGCCGCGGCCTGGTCGGGGCTGTACGGCGGGGTCAGCCGGGTCTTGACCCTCCCGGCCACCGGCTCCTTGGCGATGATCATGATTTGGGCCACGTGATCGACAGTAGGGCGACGCAGGGTGCTCAATCCTTACGACATGCTGACGGCAGCCCGTTCGGTCAGGGCGAGCGCGGTCTTCGGGTTCATTGGCGTATTCCCGCTTCGCGGGGTCGGCGTACGGCCCAGCCGATCAGCACGGCCAGCGCGGCCGCGGCGTAGAACGGCATGGCCGGGCTGGGGTGCGCCGTCGGGCCGGCGATGTAGGCCATCGCACCCGCCAGGCCGACGCCCAGCCATTCCGCCCGGCCGTCCATGACGGCCAGTGCCACGACCAGGAGTGCGTACCAGGAGTACCCGGGGGTGAACAGCAGCAGGAGGGACCCGCTGATCACCAGCGCCCCGTGCCAGGGCCGCTCCGGGTCGCCGTGGCGCAGGACGCGGAGGACGACCAGGGCGAGCAGCAGGATGGCGGCGTACGGCGCCCACGAGTCCGGCATCACCAGCCGCAGCACCACATACCGGTTCCCATCGGCGGGTGCTTCGTACCGCTCCTCCTGGATGTAACCCAGCAGGTAGCCCACCACCGGGGCTTGCGAGGCCAGCACGTAGGGCAGGTATGCCAGGCCTACGACGAGTACGGCGGGCACGGAGAGCCTGAGTACGCGCCGCCACGCCACTCCGTCCGCCAGTGCTCCCGACAACGCGCCGAGCAGCGCTGTGGCGGGCAGCAGTTTGGCCGCGACGGCCGCGCCCAGCAGCGCACCGCGAGTGCGTACGGTGCCGAAGGCGAGCACCACCAGCAGCACGGCCAGCATGTCGACGTGCGCGTTGTTCACGGCCTCGACGGGTATGGCCGGGCACCACGCCCAGTACGCGGCCGTCCGGACACCGGCCTGGCGGCGCAGCGAGAGGAGCACCAGGATGGCCATCACCCAACCGCCGAGTTGGAGGACCTTGTGCCGGGCGCCGTCCGGCGAGAGCCAGTGGACCAGGAGGAAGTAACCTTGGGCGACCGGAGGGTAGATCGTGGGAACCGTGGGCCGGTTGATCCGCGTGCAGCCACCGGCGGGCAGAGGCCAAAGCTCGGGGGCCTCGCACTCGGATGGGAACAACCAGTCGTCGCGCAGCGGGGCGAGTGCGGGATCGGCCGGCGGGTGGTCGTAGGGCGAGACGCCTGTCGCCTGCACGCGGCCGTCCCATGCGTACCGGTAGGCGTCGGTGCTGGTGCTCGGCGGCGCGGCCAGCCCGGTCGCGGCCAGCGCGATGCCACCCGCGACGACCAGGGCGGTCAGCTGCCTTTCCGGCAGCCGCCGGGCCAGCGATAAGGCTGTGGCGAACAGCGCCCAGGCCAGGAGATACCAGCCCAGGCCGGGCGGCCCGGCCACCATTCTGACCACGACGGCGGCCAGTGCCAGGAGCACCCCGCCCACGTATAACACGTGACGGCTCACACACGGCAGCGTCGCACCCGGAGCCCGGTTCGTGGCCGCCGCGGCGCCAGCCGTACGCACTCCGTAAGAACCTCTAGGACGGGACGCGTCGCTTCGGGATGCGGTTGAGCATGACGGACAACAGCGTGCCGGTGAGCCCGCCCAGCTCGGTGCCGAGTAGCGCGGCGAGCCCGAGCGCGGCCAGGACGAGCAGCAGGTTGCGTAGGTAGTCGAGCGGCAGGATCGACGGGTTGTCGGCCCGCGATGCCGACGGCGTAGCCGATCCACCTCATGCGACCCGCACCGCCGCCACCCACTTGGTCTGCATGACGCCCGGCCGGTTGGGCGCGATCAGCCGCACCGGGTAGCCGTGATCGGCGTCGAGTGTCCGGCCGTTGATCTTGAGGACGAGCAGGGTCAGCGGGTCGTTCCAGTGCGGTGGCCGTACCTCAATGCTGCGGTAGTAGCCGCTCCGCTCGAGGGACTCGACCCGTCAGGAACGCCTCCGGCGAGCCGTCGGCTTGGTTGATCAGGTCGCGCAGACGCACGCCCGACCACTCGCACTCCACGCTCCAGCCTTCGACGCACGCGATCGGCAGCCTTACCGTGTGCTGCGGCAGCCGGGCAAGCAGCGCGCCCGCGACCAGCAGCAGCACGAACAGCCGCTCGGCGGCGTGCCTGGCCGAGCGCAGCGGCGGCCACTGCCGCAGTTTCGGATAGACCGCCCACAGCTTTGCCAGCAGGAGGGGGACCGTGGCGATTCCGCCGATGACGTGCAGGCCCTGGGTGATCCGGTAGAGGTTGACGGGCCGTGACGGCCACAGCAGCCACGCGGGCGGGTGCTGGACGAAATGACTGAACAGGCCGGTCGCGAAGGCGATGGTGAAGCTGATCCCCAGTCACGTTCCCAGCCTGGCCGCCATCTGCTCGGAACGCAGGCGGCTGGTGAACGGCCGGACAGCGACTGACCGAATGTCACGGTGGCGCGTATCAGGCTCATGCATCGGAGCCTGACACCGTGGGTCGCTCGCGATGCCGCCGCAGCGGGTGCCGTCCGCACTCTGTGAAGTCGCCCGGTTGGGGCGATCGGGCATGGCCAAATGCGTACCGTGACGAAGCATAGAAGGTGGCGTAACCGGTAAGGACAGCAGCATCCGACATCGGCTTCGGGGGGATCAATGCCGGATACGCCGCCCAGACGTGCCCGTGAGCATGACGTGACCGGTGGGGAGACGCGGTTGGCGGCGTGGTTGCGTGGCGGGCCTCCTGGGCCGTTTCGGCCCGAGTTCTGGCGGAGCCCTCTGCGTGGCCCGTGGCTCACGTCGGTGCTCGGCCTGGTCCTGCTGGTCGGGCTGGTCATCGTCGCGGTCACTGGGTTGTTGTCGTACGCCGCCTACGAGCCGCGACTGCCGGGAAACGACACCACCCCCACCAAGGGCCTGCTGGGCTTCTATCTCTTCGACTGGCCCACGAATCCGGTCTGGATGTACCGGCTCACCCAGGGCGCCCATGTCATCGTCGGGCTGACGCTGGTGCCGGTGCTGTTGGCCAAGCTGTGGTCGGTGATCCCGAAGTTGTTCGCGTGGCCGCCCGCGCGCTCGATCGCCGAGGCCGTCGAGCGGGCCAGCCTGGTGCTTCTGGTGGGCGGCGCGGTGTTCCAGTTCGTCACCGGGATCCTCAACATCCAGGTCTTCTACGTCTTCCCGTTCTCCTTCTACCCGGCGCATCTGTACGGTGCGTGGATCTTCCTGGTCGCGCTCGTCGTCCACGTCGTCGTGCGGCTGCCGAAGGCGATCGGCGCGGTGCGGTCACGGGACCTGCGCCGTGAGCTGCGCACGGGCCTGGCAGGCACGCGGCCGGAACCGCCCGACCCCGATGGCCTGGTGGCCGCGAAACCGGCGCCGCCCACCATGTCCCGGCGCGGGCTGCTGGCGTTCGTCGGCGGGGGTTCGGTGATGATGTTCGGCCTGTCGGTGGGGCAGACGGTGGACGGGCCACTGCGCCGTACGGCGTTGCTGGCGCCGCGCGGGCGGGAGTACGGCACCGGGCCCAACGACTTCCAGATCAACAAGACGGCGGCGAGCCTGGGCGTCACCGCGGCGGAGACGGGCGCGCAGTGGCGGCTGGCGGTCGCCGGCGCGGGCCGGCTCCACCTGTCCCGCGAGGACCTGTTGGCCATGCCGCTGCACACCTACGCGCTTCCGATCGCCTGTGTGGAGGGGTGGTCGACCGAGCAGATCTGGACCGGCGTACGGCTCGCGGACCTGGCCCGCCTGGCCGGAGTGCCGCCCGGCTCGGCGGGAGTCACGGCCAGGTCCCTGCAGCGCGTGGGCTACTTCGGCCAGGCGTCGCTGAGCGCCGGGCAGGTGGCCGACCCGCGCTCGCTGCTCGCGCTGCGCGTGAACGGCGCCGACCTGTCGCTCGACCACGGATACCCGGCGCGGATCATCGTGCCGAACGCCCCGGGTGTGCACAACACCAAATGGGTGCGCGAACTCGACTTCCGCGTGGAGAGGCCGTGAACCGGCGGGTGAGCGTCTACGGTGCCCCCCTGTGGCACCTTCTCGTGCTGGTGGCCTGCTTCGTGGTTGCGGGTTATGCCGCCACCCGGGTGGTCGCCGCCGGCATCTGGCTGGGGTTCGCCGCATGGTTCGTGGGTGCGATCATCTTGCACGATCTGGTGCTGTATCCCTTGTATTCCGCGGCCGACGCCGCCACCCAGGCCTTGACCAGGCGAGTATCGCGCCCGCGGCGGACGCGGCGGCCCGCTGTGATCAATCACCTGCGGGTGCCGGCCGCGCTGTCCGGACTGCTGCTGTTGGTGTGGTTCCCGCTCATTCTCCGCGGCGCCGAGCGCAACTATCGCTGGGCGGTCGGACTGAGCACCTCTCCTTATCTCGCGCGGTGGCTGCTGATCAGCTTGGTGCTCTTCGGCGTCTCGGGGCTGCTGTACGCGGTGCGGCGCGGTGTGTCGAGAAGGGCGGATCGTTGAGCAGCATGCGTGTGACGCAGCCTGCGACGACCGCCAGTGTCGCGACAGCGTAGGCGGCAGTTCCGAGGCCGGCTTGAGGGCCCAGGTAGGAGACGGCGGCGGCGAGCGGGATGCCGAGCCATTCCCAGCGCCCGTCGAGGGCGGCGAGCGCGACGACCAGCAGGGCGTACCAGGAGTATCCGGGCGTGAGGACGAGGAACGCGGTACCGGTCACCACCAGGGCTCCACGCCACGGCCGGTGGGCGTCGCCCCGGCGAAGGACGAGCAGGGCCGCGACCGTGAGAACGGCGAGGGCGGCGGGCAGGGCCCACGAGTCGGGCAGGACCAGACGGAGCACCGCGTAGCGGCGGTTGCCGCCGGTGTCGTCGTAGCCCTCCTCGTCCAGGTAGCCGAAGAGATAGCCGAGGACGGACTCGTGGGACGCCAGCATGTACGGCAGATACGCGAGCGTCACGACGAGGAGGGCGGGCCCGAAGATCGCCAGGGCGTCGATCGCGCGCCGTCGCGTGGGAGGCCCGCCTCTGGCCAGGAGCCCGGAGAGCATCCCGGGTGCGGCTGTGGCGGGCAGGAGTTTGACGGCGGTCGCCGCGCCGAGCAGCAGGCCGCTGCCGACTCTGTGCTGGTTCGCGATGATCAGGGCGATGACGGTGAGCAGCACGCCTAGCGCGTCGACATGGGCGTTGTTCGCCGACTCGATCGGAACGGCGGGGCACCATGCCCACCAGGCGGCCCGCGCGGGAGCCCTGAGCCGGAGCGCGATCAGCAGGACGAGGGCCGTCCCCAGCGCCAGCAACGCTCCGCCGATCTGGAGCGGCTTGTGCCGTGACCCCTCGGGCGAGAGCCGGTGCACGACCCAGAAGTACGCCTCCGCCAGTGGCGGGTAGATCGTGTGGACAGCGGGGCGGTTGATCCGCGTACATGATCGGGTGCCCTCGCTGGACGGGATCGGGTAGCGGTCCGGGCCGTCGCAGCCGACGCCCTCCGGGAAGAGCCAGCGGTCGCGCAGCAGCGCGAGCGCGGGGTCGGCCGGGGCGTGGTCATAGGGAGAGACGCCCGCCGCCTGCACCCGGCCGTCCCAGGCATAGCGGTAGGAGTCGGTGCTGGTGGCCGGAGGCGCGAGGAGGCCCGTGGCGGTCACCGCGATGCCTCCGGCGACCACCAGGAACGCTGCCTGGCGTCCCGGTACCTTGCGCAGGGTCCACACCGCCGCGGCGAAGAGCGCCCACGCGAGCGCGTACCGCCAGAGCAGGTCGACGCGGTCGGTGTAGAACGAGCCCGCGCTGATTGTCAGCGCGAGCACGCAGACCAGGGAGAGGAGGAGCACGGCCGTGCCGGCGAAGCGGCAGCGGGCCACGCTGTCCGGCGTCATGTCCCGGTCCGCGGAAGGCGCTGGAACTGATCCTCCAAGGCAGGCATTCGAGTGGTCAGGCCAGGGGTGCGGTGGCGAACTCCTTCATCCCTTCGGCAAATCCGATACGCGCCCGAAAGCCGAGTTCGACCGCTGCCCGGTGCGGTGCGGCCACGATGTGGCGAACGTCGCCCAGCCGGTACTCCCCGGTGGTGACCGGTTCCGGGCCGCCCCGCTGCGCCGCCAGGGCCGAGGCCATCTCGCCGACGGTATGCGGCTCGCCGCTGGCGATGTTGTAGACGGTCAGCGTTCCGGGCTCGCCGCGGGTGAGGGCGGCGACGTTGGCGTCGGCGACATCGCGGACGTGGACGAAGTCGCGCATCTGCCCGCCGTCCTCGAACACCCGCGGAGGGCGACCGGCCTCCAGCGCGGACCGGAAGATCGCCGCAACGCCCGAGTACGGAGTGTTCCTCGGCATCCTGGGGCCGTACACGTTGTGGTAGCGAAGGGCGGTCGCCATTGCGCCCGTCTCGCGCGCCCAGTTGGCGGCGAGATGCTCCTGCGCAAGCTTGGTGGTGGCGTACGCGTTGCGCGGATCCGCTGGCGCGTCCTCGTCGATGGCGGCGAAGGCCACGCCCTCACCGCACCGGGGACAGCGGGGTTCGAAGGACCCTCGCGACATGTCCGCGACGGAGCGGGGACCGGGCCGTACCCGGCCGTGCCGCGCGCAGTCGTAGGCGCCCTCGCCGTAGACCACCATCGAGGACGCCAGCACCAGCCGCCCGACACCGTGCTCCGCCATCGCCGCCAGCAGCACAGCCGTGCCGTACACGTTGACCGAGGCGTAGTCCGGCAGGTCCGCCACGTTCACGCCGAGCCCGACCTTGGCCGCCTGGTGCACGACCACATCGACCTCCGGCAGCAGCCGATCGAGAACGGCCGTGTCGCGAACGTCGTCGCCGGACCGAAGGTCAAGTCCGGCCACCTCGTGGCCGTTCGCCTCCAGCGCCTCGACCGCATGACTCCCGATGAACCCGGCCGCACCGGTCACCAGCACCCTCGTCATTGCGCCGCTCCGATCCCGGCGAGCGCGGCGGCGTAGCGCGACCGCGGGGCCATCGCCGCCACCTCGATCGCGTCCGTGATGGTGTCCACATCGGTCAGGCACGGCATCAAGGCGACGCTCATCCCTGCCTCCCTGAGTCTTCGCAGCTGGATCTCTCCGGTGGCCGGCTCCGACATCGGCACGCCGAGCAGCAGCGCCGGGTCGGGGACACGCAGCCCGAGCAGCCAGAAGCCGCCGTCGGTCGCCGGGCCGAACACCGCGTCGTGGCCGGCCAGCAGAGACACGGCCTCGGTCAACAGGCCAGCGGACGCTTGCGGGGTGTCCATGCCGATGAGCACGATGGGGGAGGGCCACAGCCGGTGGGTGTCCTCGAATGCCGCGGCCAGCCGTTCGTCCAGACCGCCCCCGCGCTGCGGGAGCACCGTGAAGCCGCCGGGAAGCCAGACCCCGGGGGCGCCGTCAAGGGCGAGCACCCGATGGACGCCCGGGACCTGGGCGACGGTCCGCAACGTGTCCTCCAGCGCGGCGCCGGCCAGAGCAGCGGCCTGACCGGGGGTGAGAGGCGGAACGAGCCGCGTCTTCACCCTTCCGGGCACGGGCTCCTTGGCGATCACGACGATCTGCGGGCGGAGCTCGGTGTCCCGGCTGTCCGCCGGATTCACGCCGCCCCGTCCCGACGGGCCATGACCCGGCGCATGTCGCCGATCGCCCGCAGCGTGCCGCGTACCGTGCCGGTCACCTTCGACCTGCCCTCGCGGGGCAGGTAGTCCACCTCGGTCTCGCGGATGCGCCAGCCCGCCGCCCCGGCACGCAGCACCATCTCCAGCGGATAGCCGAAACGCCGGTCGACGAGCCCCAGCCGGAGCAGCGCGACACGCTCGCACGCCCGCATCGGCCCCAGATCGTGCAGCGAGGCACCGGTACGGCGGCGCAGCCTCCGAGCCAGTACCGCGTTGCCGAGCCGGGCGTGCACCGGCCATGACGCGCCCGGCCGGAGAACACGGCGGCCGAGGACGAGGTCGGCCTCACCGGCCACGACAGGTCCGCTCACCCGAGGTAGCTGACCGGGGTCCAACGACGCATCGGCGTCCATGAAGCAAACGACGTCCGAGACCGCGGCCACCAGCCCCGCATGGCACGCCGCGCCGAACCCGCGCAGGGGCTCGCACACCACCATCGCACCGAGCCCGGCCGCGATCTTCGCGGATCCGTCGGTCGAGCCGTTGTCGACCACGATCGGGCGAAAGCCGTCCGGCATCCGCCCGAGCACCCACGGAAGGGCCGCCGCCTCGTCCAGGCAGGGCAGCACCACGTCGATCTCCACGCCGCCGACGCTAACGCGACACCTCGGTCCACACCCTCGCCAAGAGGTCCGCCTTTCCGAGAAATGACCAGGTCATAGCCGTCAGGCTCAAGCGGATCCCTCCTGCGGGCGGGTCGCGGCGCGTGCCGGTGTCGCCGGCTCGGCTCGGGCAGTGACCGGTGGAGGCGCTTGACGGTGACCGCGACGAACCAGAGGGACGCGAAGCCGTCGACGCGCCGGGGCTCTCCCGCCCGGATCGGCGCGGGTGTAGCCAGCAGGCTCTTCCACGAGTCGAGCACGCTCGCTCACCAAGTGCAGCCCGAGGTTTCTGCACCCTCTATCGGTGCTCAGGGTTCTCGAAGTCGAAGCGGCATCCGGCGTCCCATTCCGAGCGCTGGTTGCCGTGCGCGGGGATGCCGCCGACGTCCTTGAGCATGCGGGCCAGGTGCAGCAGGTTCCAGGTCATGAAGGTGGTGTTACGGTTGGTGAAGTCGTTCTCCGGCCCGCCCGAGCCCGGATCGAGGTAGGACGGACCGGGCCCGGCCTCGCCGATCCAGCCGGCGTCGGCCTGGGGCGGGATGGTGTAGCCCAGATGCTGCAGGCTGTAGAGCACGTTCATGGCGCAGTGCTTGACGCCGTCCTCGTTGCCGGTGATCAGGCAGCCGCCGACCCGGCCGTAGTAGGCGTACTGGCCGGCCTGGTTGAGCAGGCTGGAGCAGGCGTACAGGCGCTCGATGACCTTCTTGGTGACCGAGCTGTTGTCGCCCAGCCAGATGGGCCCGGCGATGACGAGGATGTCGGCGGCCATCACCCGCTGGTAGATGGCCGGCCACTCGTCGCTCTCCCAGCCGTGCTCAGTCATGTCCGGCCAGACGCCGGTGGCGATGTCGTGGTCGACGGCCCGCAACTGCTCGACCCGTACGCCCTGCTTGTCCATGATGCGCGCGCTGAGATCGATCAGGCCCTGGGTGTGGCTGCGCTCTGGGCTCCTCTTGAGCGTGCAGTTGATGAACAGCGCCCGCAGATCGTCATGCCGGGCAGAAGCTCCGTTGACCGTCATCGTGACAGCTCCTTTCGATGCGGTCCAGGCGCCCACCGTACGCAGGCTCTGGGCCGATACCTGTTTCTTCGGCCACTGGGCTCGCCGCGTTGCGGTATTCGGTCGCATCGCTCAGCGGTGCGCTCAGGCCGGTGGTCCCGGACTTTCGTCGGCCTCGGCAAGGCGGGCCAGTGAGGGGGAACCGCCACGGAACCCGCGGCGGTATCGTCCGGGTGAGCCGAGGCCGAAGAACTCGCGCAGCCAGGCGACGTGCTCGCTCTTCTCATTGTGGATGGCTTGGACCAGCCCATGAGTGCGAGGATCCTTTCCTTCAGTGAGCTCTCGCAGGCCGGAGTAGGGTGATGCGGCCTGCTGAACGGATCCGATGAGTGTTTCCGGCAGGTCGTTCGCAGTCGCGAAGAGTGCGCCTGCCGAAAATTACATCCGCCCAGGTCATGACCATGTGAGCTCTTCGCGTGGCGGCGTGAGCTCCGGTCACCCAGAAGACGGAACGCGTGCGGCAGGATGATCAGCCGTGCTCCTTCGCCTGGCCTACCTCACCGTCACGAACACGTTCGCCGCGCTGCGGTTGCTGCCCATGGGCGATCGGGATAAGGACGTGGAGATACTCGCCCTGCGCCACCAGATCACCGTCCCTGAACGCCAACTCGGTGCCGACACCAGAGTGAGATTCGCACCGAGGACCGGGCCTTTCTCGCCGCGCTCCTGACCTCGCTGCCCCGCGAGATTCTGCGCCGACTGCAACTCCTCGTCCGCCCGGATACCGTCCTGCGCTGGCACCGCGACCTGATGAAACGGCGTCACGCCCGTACCTGCCGGCCGAAGCGGCCTGGGCGCCCGCCCACGGTCCGCTCCATCCGCGCTCTCATCCTGCGCCTGGTTCGGGAGAACCCCGACTGGGGATATCGGCGAGTGCATGGTGAGCTCGCCACACTCGGCATCAAGGTCGCGCCGTCCACGGTCTGGGAGTAACCGTCACCTTAAACGGGGAGCGCCAGTACATCCTGGCCGTCATTGAGCACGCCGGCAGGCGCATTCGCGTGTTGGGCACCACCGCTCACCCGACCGCCCGCTGGGTGATCCAGGCGATCAGGAATCTCGTGATGGACCTGGAGGATGCGAACTGCCGGGCACGCTTTCTGATCCGAGACCGGGATGGGAAGTTCCCCGCCCTCATGGACGAAATCCTCGCCGACGCAGGCATCCAGACCGCACTCACCGGTATCCGGATGCCGCGAATGAATTCCATCATGGAGCGATGGGTGCAGTCCTGCCGCCACGAACTCCTGGACCGCTGCCTGCTCTGGAACGAACGCCACCTGCGGCATGTCCTACGCGAGTACGAACTGTTCTACAACCGGCACCGAGCCCATCAAGCCCTGGCCCAAGCCGCCCCGCTGCGTACCGTCCCGGACCCGATCACGGATCCAGAGCGAATCACCGACCTGAACATACGCCGACGAGACCGGCTTGGCGGCGTCCTTCACGAGTACTCACATGCCGCTTGACCTGCATGGATGAAATTTTCGGCAGGCGGACTGGCGCAGCGGGCGCCACGCTGAAGTGGCCGCGCATGCCGCCGCCGTGCAGGGGTCGGCCGTGATCTCGCCACGGCTGACGATGGTCGCCGGTGCCTGCGCGGCCCTGGCCGCCCCCCACGGGCACTACGGCCGGCTGTTCGAGACCGCGCTGGCCACCGCGGGCGCGGAGCGCTGGCCGTTCGAGCGGGCCCGCCTGCAGCTCATCTACGGTGAACGCCTGCGCCGCGACAAGGCCACCACCGAGGCCCGCGGCCAGCTGACCACCGCGCTCGACACCTTCCGCAGCCTCAGCGCCGGACCGTGGGTGGCCAGGGCGAGCGCCGAGCTACGGGCCACCGGCCTGTCCATCGGGCCCGGCGGGGCCACCGGCACGGCCACGGGGATGGCCGCGCTCACCCCGCAGCAGCAGGAGATTGCCAAGCTCGCGGCGGCGGGGCTGACGAACAAGCAGATCGGCGAGCGGTTGTTCCTGTCTCCGCGTACCGTCGCCAATCACCTGTACCAGCTGTTTCCGAAGCTCGGTGTCACCTCCCGGGCCGCGCTCAGAGACGCGCTGAACCAAGTCAAATGACTCAATCGACACCTTCGCCCCGCGACCTAGCGTGAGTGCCCTCACGGTCTCATCGGCGAAGGAGCACAGCCATGACAATCCCGCGCATCGTTCTGGTCCACGGCGGGTTCGTGGACGGGTCCGGCTGGCAGGGCGTCCACCACCTGCTGAAGCAGGACGGCTACGACGTCGCCGTCGTGCAGAACCCGACCCTGTCGCTGGATGGCGACGTCACCGCGACCCGGCAGGTCATCGACGCCCAAGATGGCCCGGTCGTCCTGGTAGGCCACTCCTACGGCGGAGTGGTCGTCACCGAGGCGGGCACTCACGACAAGGTGGCCGCCGTGGTCTACATCGCGGCCTTCGCCCCCGACAAGGGCGAGTCGGTGAACGCGCTGATCGCCGACCCGCCACCCGGGGCGCCGGTCCCGCCGATCCTGCCGCCGGTGGACGGCTTCCTGTTCCTGGACCGCGAGAAGTTCCCCGCCTCGTTCGCCGCCGACCTGCCGGCCGAGCAGGCCGCGTTCATGGCCGACTCCCAGGTTCCCTGGGGTGTGGACGCCCTCGGCGGCGCGGTCGTCGAGCCGGCCTGGCGACACAAGCCGAGCTGGTACCTGGTCGCGACCGAGGACCGGATGATCCCCCCGCCCGCCCAGCGAGCCATGGCCGAGCGAGCGGGCTCCACCGTGACCGAGACCGCCGGCAGTCACGCCGTCTACGTGTCCGACCCCGCCGCGGTGGCCGCGGTCATCCGCCAGGCCGCCACCGCCGTCTCCGCACGTTGACCACGGTCCCGGCGCTCGGACCGGCCGAGCGCCGGACTCGATCCACCCCCGACAGGTCGCGGAGAAACGCGTGTCCACCACCCCACCCAGCTTCGCGGAACTGCTCCGCCACCACCGACGCGCGGCGCAACTGACGCTTGAGCAACTCGCCGGGGCCTCGGGAGTCAGCATCCGGGCCCTGTCCGACATGGAGCGCGGACGCAGCGCCGGACCTCAGCACCGGACCGTCGTCGCGCTGGCCGATGCGCTCGCGCTGAGCGAAGACGACCGCGAACAGCTCATCGACCTGGCGCGATCCGGCCGGCTGAGGGATCACTGGACGCGCCCGACCGGCCTGTGCGAGCTGCCCCGATCCGTGGACGACTTCACCGGCCGGGCCGCGGAGCTAGCCTGGGCCGACGACGTCATGCACGCCGGCGACGCGCCAGGCGCGGCCGGCGTGGCCCTCATCACCGGCGCGGCCGGCCTGGGCAAGACCACGCTCGCCGTGCACACCGCCCATGTGCTGCGGCCGAGCTTTCCCGACGGGTTGTTCTTCGTCGACCTGTACGGCATGTCCCCTCGGCCGCTCACGGCCGACGACGCTCTCATGCAACTGCTGCGCGCGCTCGGCACCACGGAGCGGCACCTGCCCCACGACACTCTGGAGCGCGCCTCGGTTCATCGGTCCCTGCTGCGGGAGCGGCGTGTGCTGCTCGTGCTCGACAACGCCGGGTCGGAGGAGCAGATACGGCCGCTCCTGCCCGCCGGCGGCCAGAGTCGCGCGCTCGTGACGAGCCGGCGACTGCTGGCCGGACTGGAGGGTGTGCACCGGCTGAGTCTGGGCCCGTTGCCGCTGGTGGAAGCGGCTGAGTTGCTGACCGGGATTCTGGCCAGACGTGGGTCCTCCGATGGAGGATCGGCTGTCGGCGAGCTCGCCGAGTTCTGCGGTGGTCTGCCGCTGGCTTTGCGGATCGTGGGCAACCGGCTGGTCAGCCGGCCCGGCTGGCGTGCCGCGGAGTTCGCCGACCGGCTGGCGGACGAAGAAAGGCGCCTGGACCAGCTCAGAGCTGGCGATCTCAAGGTAGCTACCGCGTTCGGGATGTCCTACAAGCAACTGGCCGCCTCGACGCAGCGGGTCTTCCGCAGGCTCGCCTTGGTGCCAGGCCGAGACTTCGACGCCACTCTCGCGGCAGTGGCGGGTGGCGCCTCGATGGAGGGGATGTGGGAAGCCCTCGACGAACTCGTCGACCTCGGTCTGCTGCAGGACAGCAGGTCGGGACGCTACCGCTTCCACGACCTGGTCCGGCTGTTCGCCCGCGACCGGTTGCACGCGGAGGAGCGCTCGTCCGAGCGCGACGCGCTCACCGTGACGGTGACGTCGTGGCTGCTACGCATGGCCACCGTCGCCGGGCGGTGGTTCGACCCCGCCTACGGCCGTCCCGATCCGCCCGACGCCGACCTGTCCTCTTCCGAGGAGGCCGACCACTGGCTGCGTGTGAACGTGGACAACTGGCTGGGCGCGTTGCGGGCAGCGGCGGGCGGCGGCCGACAGGCCGACGTTCTCGACTGCGCCGAGTCGATGGACTGGTTCTCCGACCGGTGGATGCACGCGCCTCACTGGCACGAGGTCTTCACCCTCGGCTCCGAGGCCGCCGCCGCCCTGGATGATCCGGCCCGCCAGGCCAGGCAGCTGAACCTGCTGGCCTGGGTCCATCTGGTACCGCGAGACGACCTGGAGACCACCCTGCGATACACGGCCCAGGCGCTGGAGCTCGCCACCCGTAGTGACGCCACGGCGCAGGTCGCCTCGGCTCACCACAATGCGGCGGGCGCGCTTCGCAGGCTCGGACGGCCCGATGAGGCCATCGCAGCGGAGACTCGGGCGGCGGAGCTGTTCAAGGCCGTCGGCGACATCGATACCTACGGACAATGTCTCGGTTCCCTCGGCAGTTGCCTACGCGATTCCGGACGCCACAGCGAGGCCTTGGAGCAGTATCTCGGCCTGTGGGCCCTGGTGAACGACGACCGGTCGGGGGTGACGTCGAGCGTCGCGGCGTTCATCCGGCCGATCGCGCTTGCCCGCATCGGCGAATGTCTGGCGCTGCTCGGCCATCACTCCGAGGCGATCGCCACGCTCACCGAGGCGATCACCCTCATGGAGGAGGGTCAGTTGCCCGTCCCGCAGGCCGCTTCCCTGCAGACGCTGGCGGCCTTGCTGGGCGAGGAAGGCCGGACCGGCGAGAGCCGCCATGCCTATGCGCGGGCGGCCGAGGTGTACCAGGCCGTCGGCGACATCGAGGCGGCCGACCGCTGCCGCAAGCTGGCGAGCGCCGCGCCCTGATGGTTCCGCACTACTTCTGCCTCCTGTTCCGCATGGTCTGTTCCCTCGGGCGCCACTTGGATGAAGGGCACAGGACGGGCATCGGGCCTGTCCCTCCAGATCAGGAGCGATCATGACCACCATCAGGAACATCGTGCTCGTGCACGGTGGCTTCGTCGACGGATCCGGATGGCAGGGCGTCTACGACGAGCTCGCCCGGGACGGCTTCCGCGTCCGGATCGTGCAGAACCCGACGCTGTCGCTGGAGGGGGACGTCGCCTCGACCCGCCAGGTCCTCGACAGCCTCGACGGACCGGCCGTTCTCGTCGGCCACTCCTACGGCGGGGTCGTCATCAGCGAAGCCGGCACGCACCCCAACGTCGCAGCGCTGGCCTACATCGCCGCATTCGCCCCCGACAAGGGCGAATCGGTCAGCACCCTCATCGCCGACCCACCGCCCGGGGCGCCCGTGCCGCCGATCCTGCCTCCGCGTGACGGCTTCCTGTTCCTCGACCGCGACAAGTTCCACGGCTCGTTCGCCGCCGACCTGCCCACGCAGTCCGCCGCGTTCATGGCCGACTCCCAGGTCCCCTGGGGCGTGGACGCCCTCGGTGGGAGGGTCACCGAACCGGCCTGGCGGCACAAGCCGAGCTGGTATCTGGTGGCCACCGAGGACCGCATGATCCCGCCGCCGGCTCAGCGGATCATGGCCCAGCGCACCGAGGCGACCGTAGTCGAGGTCGTCGGCAGCCACGCCGTCTACGTGTCCCAACCTGCCGCAGTCGCCGATCTCATCCGCCAGGCCGCCGCCTGACGGCCGGGCTGTCGGCGCGCTCACACCGAGTCACTACCCGGCCGCCGACCGGGCACCGGACGATCTTCTCCTGCCTGGGCGGCAAGCCGCCTGGGCCGTCCGGATGGCGCTCGGCCTGGAGCAACGCCGTGCTGAAGCGTGGCTGAGCCGTGCCCGGGCGCCGTCTTCCCCATGTATTCCCGTCATCTCTCGCACCAGTTCTCTGGAGATACCGTTGAACCGCTCCACCCCACTGCCACGCCGCCTCGTGTTCGCCGCCGCTGCCGGCAGCCTGGCCGCCGCGCTCCTTGCGGTCCCTGCCGCGTCCGCGGCACCCTCCAACAGTCCGGCCAAGCCCACGATCGTCCTGGTCCACGGCGGATTCGCCGACGCCTCCAACTGGAACGGCGTGATCAGCAGGCTCCAGGAGAGGGGCTATCCGGTCATCGCGCCGGCCAACCCGCTGCGCGGCCTGCCCACCGACGCGCCGTACATCGCCAGCGTGCTGAAGTCGATCGAGGGGCCGATCGTCCTGGTCGGCCACTCCTACGGCGGCGCCGTGATCACCAACGCGGCCGTCGACGTCCCCAACGTCAAGGCGCTGGTCTACATCGCCGCGTTCGTCCCCGACGAGGGCGAACAGCTCGGCGTCCTGATCAACAAGTACCCCGGCACCCAGATCCCCGGCGCCGTCCGGGAAGTGCCCTTCCCCAACCCGGACGGCAGCACCGGCACCGACCTGTACCTCAGGCCAGACAAGTTCCGCAGCGCCTTCGCCGCCGACTTGCCTGTCTCCACCACCCGCCTCATGCAGGCCGGGCAGCGGCCGTTCAGCGCCTCCTCCTTCACCGACAAGACCACCGGTGCCGCCTGGCGCACCGTCCCCTCGTGGGCGCTGGTGGCCACCGAGGACAAGGCCATCCCGCCGGCCCTGGAGCGCTATATGTACAAGCGGGCGAAGTCGCGCATCTACGAAGTGGCCGCCTCGCACGTGCCGATGATCAGCCAGCCGAGCCTGGTGACGCGCATCATCCAGGACGCGGCCCGCGCCGTCGACTGAACCGGCCATGCCGATCGGCAACCCGCGCCGCTACTTCAGCCGCGGCGTGACCACCTGAGTGCGGGACCCCCCGGGCAGCACTGTCCATGTCAGGAGTACGTTCGTGAGCCTCTCCTCCGACCCGCTGCTACCCGGCACCCACACCGTGAGCATCCAGGGAGTGCTGCAGCGCTACCACGTCACCGGCTCCGGCCCGCTCTGCCTCGTCCACCCCGGCGGCCCCGGGCTCGGCTGGGAGTACCTGCGAATGCCCGAACTGGAGCAGCATCTGACCCTGGTCTACCTGGAGCCGATCGGAACCGGCGGCTCCGGGCACCTGCCCCGGCCGCAGGACTACCGCATCGATACCTACGCCCACTTCCTGCACAGCGTCGTGGAACACCTGAACGTGCCGAGCGTGTTCCTGCTCGGCCACTCCCACGGCGGCTTCGTCGCCCAGCAGTACGCGCTGATCCATCCCGCCGCCCTGGCGGGCCTGATCCTCTACGACACCTCGCCCTGCACCGGCCAGGAGTTCTGGGACCAGGCGCTCGCCACCCTCGACCGCCTCCCGCAACGCCACCCCGACCAGCCCGAGGCCGCCACCATCCCGCGCCTGTTCCGCCACGCTCTCGCCGCCACCGACAATGCCTCCTGCACCCAGGCGCTACGTGCAGTCCTGCCCGCCTACTTCGCCGACTACTGGGCCCGCGAAGCCGACCTGGCCCCTCTCCGGGCTTCCCTGCGCGCCTGGGTCGACCCGATGCGCGCGGAGCAACCCCCCTTCGACGTCCGTGACCGTCTGGGCCAGATCGCCACACCCACCTTGATCATCAGCGGCGCCCACGACTTCATCTGCGGTCCTGACTGGGGACGGCTGCTGCACGAAGGCATCGCCCACGCCCAGTTCCTCCTTCTGCAGAACAGCGGCCACCTCGGCCACCTCGAACAACCCGGCGCGTTCACAGCGGCCATCAACGCCTCCACCTTTGGCGCCGGTCGGCCGGCGGAGGCGACGTGATCACGGACGCTGCTGTAGTGCTGGATCCGGCATGGCCTTCTCAGAAACGAGCCGCCCCCAGAGCACGATCAAATATCGGCTGCCGGGCTCTTCGGGACGCGAACGCGCTTGCAGAACTCGTTCTCATCGTCGGCGACGCCGCCGACGGCGGGTCTCGCCGTCAACCACCCTTGCAGCCCGTCGAAACCGTGCTCCGCGCGTTCTTGATCTTCTTCCCCAGACAAGAGGAAGGATCAATCAAGGGCTGTCCCCATGGTCAGCCGGGGTCGATACCGGCCGGCCGCAGGTTAAAGATCAAGTTAGCCCTCGAGGTTCCGGCCGCGTGTTCCTGCCGTCGGGTTGTTGTTCGGTTGGTTGTCGGCGTTCCAGCTGGCCAGGAGGCGGATCGCGTCGGCTTCGGGGGTGCCGGGCTGGGGGGCGTAGACGGTGAGTATCTGGCTGGAGGCGGCGTCGATGCGGAGGGTCTCGTAGGGCAGTGTGACCTCGCCGATGAGTGGGTGCCGGAAGGTCTTCGTGCCGGCCCGGTGGATTCGTACGTCGTTGGTCGCCCAGCGCGTCCGGAATTCTGTGCTGCGGGTCGCGAGTTGTCCGATCAGTTCGGTCAGGTCGGGGTCGTCGGGGTGGCGGCCGGCCTCGATGCGCAGCATCGCCACAGTGTCGGCGGTGATCCGGTCCCACTCGGGGAACAGGTCCCGGGCCCTGGGCTCGTCGAGGAACAGGAAGCGGGCGCTGTTCGTCCGTCCGGGCATGTCGTACACGGGTGCGAGGAGTGCGCGCCCCAGTGTGTTGACCGCGAGGATGTCGAACCGGCCGTTGAAGACCACTGCGGGCAGGTGGTCCATCGAGTCCAGCAGCACCCGGATTCCGGGGGTGATCAGGTCCTTCGCCGCGCCGCGGCTCCGCTTGCGGGCCGCGGGGGTCAGGGCGGCGAGCAGCCGGCCGAGGTGAGCGCGTTCGTCGTCGTCCAGACGCAGGACGTCGGCGACGGCGTCGACGACTCCGGCGGAGGGCCCGGTCGCCTGGCCGCGTTCGAGCCGCACGTAGTACTCCGGGCTGACCCCGGCGAGCAACGCGACCTCCTCCCTGCGCAGGCCCTTGACCCGACGGCGGGGGCCCTGCGGAGGAAGGCCGGCCTCGGTTGGGGTGACCCGGGCACGGCGAGTGGTGAGGAACTCGCGGACCGCCGTCCGCGCAGCCTCCTTCTCGTCCATGAGATCAAGGATAGGCCCGGCCCGCGCCCCGGAAGGGGTCCCTGTGAGTACCCCTTTTCGCAGGGGCTGTCGCGACGTGGTGAACCGATGTTGGCTGAACGTCAGCGAGATCGAGATCGGCGCCCGGATGCCGTGGACGCCGTCCTTCGCCACTTCCCTCTGATGCACCTTCCTTCGACACTCTCGACGAGAAATGAGTTCTCTGATGCGGCACGCCATGCTGGGGAGCCTGCGCGTTTCCCGGATCGGTCTGGGTGCCATGTCCATGGCCGGCACTCTCCTCTCCGGCGGCGGCCTGGACGACGCTGAATCGATCCGCGCTATCCATCGCGCGCTCGACCTCGGCGTCACCCACATCGACACCGCCGAAAGCTACGGCCCGTACCACGGCGAGGAGATCGCCGTATGAGCGAGCAGCGAGCAGCCCAGCACTGGATCGACGGCGCCGAGGCCGCCGGCGGCGGGTGCGAGCGCATCGAGGTCGTGAACCCGGCCACCGCCACCGTGATCGCCGACTTGCCGGCGGGTACGGCGGCTGACGTCGACCGGGCCGTCGCGGCCGCGCAGCGTGCGTTCCCAGAGTGGTCGGCGGTGCCGGTCAGTGAGCGGGCCGCCGCGATCGCCCGGATCGCCGACGGCATCACGGACGCCATCGACGACTTCGCCGCCACCGTCACCTCCGAGATGGGTTCGCCGATCTCGTACGCCAAGGTCGTGCAGGCCGGGCTCCCCTACCAGGTGGCGAGTAGCTTCGCCGCGCTGGCCGACGGCTACGCCTGGGAGGAGGAACTGGGCAACAGGCTGATCGTGCGCGAGCCGATCGGCGTCGTCGGCGCGATCACGCCGTGGAATGCCCCCCTGTATCAGACCGTCGCGAAGGACGCGCCGGCGTTGCTCGCCGGTTGCACGGTGGTGCTCAAGCCCAGCGTGGTCACCCCGCTCACCGCTGCCCTATTCGCCGAGCTGACCGCGGCCGCGGGGATCCCGGCGGGCGCCTTCAACGTCGTGTACGGCGCCGGGTCGGTGGTCGGCGAAGCGATCTCCGGCCACCAGGGCATCGACATGGTGTCGTTCACCGGATCCACCGGCGCCGGCAAGCGGGTGTCGATCAGTGCGGCCGGCACCGTGAAGCGGGTGGCGCTGGAGCTGGGTGGCAAGTCGGCCAACGTCATCCTCGACGACGCCGACATGCAGAACGCCGTCAACCTCGGCCTGGAGTACGCCTGGATGAACGGCGGCCAGACTTGTGCTGCGTGGACGCGGATGCTGGTGCCCGCGAGCCGGCACGACGAGATCGTCGAGCTCGCGGTGGCCGCCGCCGGTTCCTACGGTGTGGGCGACCCGACCGACCCGGCCACCCGGATCGGCCCGATGTCCTCGGTCGCCCAGCAGGGCCGGGTGTCCGGCTACAACCTGCTGACCGCCGACGGCTTCCGTGTCGGCATCGTGCAGCACGCCACGTTCTCGCTCGCCGGCGACGTCGGACCACCTGACGGGTCCTCGACGCCCAGAACGGTCCCTCCGTGCCGTCGGGCACTCCTACGGCGGAGTCGTCGTCTCCGAGGCTGGCACCCACGACGCCGTGGCGCCGGTGGTGTACATCGCCGCGTTCGCCCCGGACCAGGGCGATTCGGTGAGCACGCTCATCGCCGACCCGCTGCCCGGCGCGTCATGCAATGACCGATGACCCGACACATCGAGCCGCCCGTTTCGTCGGTCAGAAAGAAGGCATCGTGAACAACACTCTTATTCCGTTCATCCGTGAATTCGCTAAGGCGCCAACCGTTGTCGCGTCGGTGATACCGAGCGGCAAAGCTCTCGCCCGGCAGGTGACATCACCGATTCCGTCGATTGGGCAACCGGTCGTCGTGGAACTCGGCTCCGGCACCGGTGCGTTCAGCCGGACGATTCAAGAGCGACTTGACGGGCGGGGGCGGCATATCGCCCTCGACGTCAATGAGCGTTTCACCGCCTTGTTGTCCGAACGCTTCGCAGGCCTCGAAGCGGTCACGGCGGGTGCCCGTGACCTCTCCGCCCTCCTCGCCGAGCGCGGCCTCGGTCAGGCCGATGCCATCGTCAGCGGCCTGCCGTGGGCGTCGTTTCGACACGAACGGCAGCGTGAACTGCTCGACGCCGTCGTGGACGCCTTATCGCCACAGGGTGCCTTCACGACCTTCGCCTATGTCCATGCTCGCCGGTTCATCCCGGCTCGCCGGTTCCGCCGGTCATTGGCGGATCGGTTCGATGAAGTCGTCCTCGGACGGACCGTGTGGGCGAATCTGCCTCCGGCGCTGGTGTATCACTGCCGTCGTCCCCAGCCACGACAGCGCGACCACCGGACGGCTGGCGTACCAGGCCACGCCGTGGCGGCAGATCGATTCGGTGCCGCAGATGCCAGCGCCGCCGATCAGCACTGCTGGTGACGGTTAGTAGTACCTCCGGGAAGTCGGTCAGGCGTCCGCGCCAGCCGGTGTCGAGGATCTTCCAGTTGACCAGGTGCGCGATGTTGCGTTCCACGGCCGCTCGGAGCTGGTTGAGGGTGCTGCTGCTGCAGGCGCGCTGAACGTCGGTGAGATCCCGGCCACGGGTTTTCGGGTACCGGTGATCGCGGCGGTGCCCAGGTCGGCCTCGCTCTATGCGGCGCTGGGCCGTGGGCCCCTGTCGCCGGTGATCTCGGCGGAGTCGAACAGCACAGCCTGCGCTGAAGGCACGCATCGGCAACACCCCAGAGCGGAAGATCGCCTGCCGCGGAACCGTTTCGTACGGTAGGCAAGTACTTCAAGCACGCCTGACCGTTGCCTGGAGAATCACGCTTAAAGCTCGGCGGCTGACTAGGAAGAGGCCATTGGCATGGACCCGAAAAGCCAACGGCGCCGTGGGCCGCCAAATTGCCCCTGGCTCAGGAGGCCGGGGTGGGCCCGACCTACGCGGTGCAAGCTAGGGGGTGCGATTTCAGGGCTCAGTCAAGGGGAGTGTGGTCCGCGATGTCGACGCCGGTCGAGCGCAGACGCGCTTCGATCGCCCGCAAGGAGTTCGAGACGATGGCCCAGGCCGCCGACGAGTGCATCACCAAGGTCGCCGGCATCGAGGTGGTCGGCCCGCAGGCGGTCCGGCGCGAGAACACCAGCCTGCTCGCCCAGATGATCGCCGACCTCGAAGCCAGGCTCACCGAGCCGACGGCAGGCTGAGCAGAGCAGCGGATCACCTCGCTGTTGATGCGGTACGGACGGATCTGGCGCCAGGGCGTGAAGTGGACCGCCGTTCACCGGGAATGGGTGAACGGTCAGCGCTTCGAAGAGCCGGCGCTGAGTTCGACCTATCAGCACTATCTGGCCGCGCTGCAGGCCCGAGAGGCCGAGCTTGCGGCCGTCGAAAGGGTGCTGCTGCTCTGGGCCGAGCGTGAGCCGCTGAGCGCCGCGGTCCATCGTCTGATCGCCTACCGGGGCATCGCCGAGCTGACCGCGCTCACGTTGGCCGGCGAGGTGGTCGGCTGGCGGCGCTTTCCCTGCGCGCGGGCCTTCATGGGCTTCACCGGGCTGACCCCAAGCGAATACTCCAGCGGTGAGCGGTCCCGCCGCGGCCACATCACCAAGGCGGGCCCGACCGACGTGCGCACCGCGCTCACCGAGGCTGCGTGGGCGTATCAGTTCCGGCCGGCAGTCGGTGCGCCGCTGCGCCGTCGCCAGGCAGGTGCCAGTCCGGCCACCGTCGCCCGCTCCTGGAGCGCCCAGCAGCGGCTGTGCGCCAAGTTCCGCCAGATGACCGGCCCCGGTAAGCGCCCCGGCCCGATCGCCGTGACCGCGGTCGCCCGCGAACTGGCCGGGTTCGTCTGGGCCGAGATGACCAGCGAGTAGGCGCTCATGACCTTCGGCACGGCATCTCCTTCACCCGGCGGCCGTCACCGCCGGTGGGTGTCGTGCCACCGTGACCGGTGGTGGATCGGGACGCACGCCGCGGCAGGGGTGAACCCCGTCAGATCTTTGAGCTACCCAACGCTCGTCTCAAGTGAGGGGCCCCGTCCTGCGCACAGCAGACATGCGATCTCGACACGCGAATATCAGAATGGCAGTGGCGAAGGCCACGACCCCGCCCTGATCCACCACCCCTGCCTCGCGCGTCCTCCACCCGGCTGGAGTGTGGAGAGATCTCCCCGACGCCTCAAGACCGTTCGTCCTCGCTACGCTGCGGGCGCTCCGTCTTGACCCGTCAGGTCGATTTCTCCTGCTCATAGACCAGGAGGACACACAGGAAAAACGACACCAAACCATCAACATTCGGGCCGGTGTGGCTGCAAAGCCTTGACGGGCCGTTTCATATCAGAACTGTTGCTTAGCCGACATGCATGACCACCTGGATCTCGGCCCGGCCACCTTAGCTGCGCGGCGGTAGCAGGGCAGCGATACAGCGATACAGGCCGCACATCGACCACGTCGAACGGCCTGCGGCTCCTTGGCGCCCCGCGGTCCTCTTGAACGACATCAAAGGATCTTGAAAGTCGGATGGCTCATCTTCGTAGAAGAGATCACGACGGCGGCGGGTACCGAAGTACCCGCCCGTTCGACGATTACGGGCTCCCAGCCGACCTGACGCAACCGGATCGCCGTGAGCACGCTCAGCCAGTCGCATCCATGTCGTTGAAGACCAGCGACTTGATCGTCACCGGCACCGTACCCGAAGGCTGACGGACGCGCCCGAGGTCGACATAGTCGAAGTCGCGCAGGAGCAGGCCGTCGAGGATCAGGAGGTCGTTCTCGACCCCCAGCTCGTCGCGCAGGATCCGGCCGAGCGTCCGGGCGATGTCGCCCTCCACCACGAGGTAGAGCCGCTCACCGGCGGCGAGTCGTGACGACAGCCCCTTGACGAGGCCTTCGCCGAAGGCGCGCAGCCGGTGATACTCGGGGTCACCGCTCCACGACAGGGCGACGGCGAGATCGCCGTCGCCCTGCGTGAATCGGCCGAGGTGCTCCCTGAGCGCGTCGGCCATGGCTCCGGAGTCGACGGTGTCGCCGAGAACGTACGTGGGCCGCGCCACTGGGAGGTTGCGCCGGGGAAGGGTCCGCTCGGCCGAGTCGAGGTGACTGGTGATGCCGCTGAGCTGCACGGTGTACTGCGAGGCGCCGAGCACCGTCGCGCGGATGCGCTCGGCAGCGGGTAGCACGGGCGCGGGGAGGAGTCCGCCTTCCGCGCTGCGTCGCAGCTCACCGCCGAGTCGATGGCCGAGGTCGCCGAAGTCGGCGGTCTGGGTGCCGTAGACGTACTCGGCCACGCCGCCCGAGAAGACGATGCCGTCGAGCCGCTCCGGGATGCTGAGCGGCTCGGTGAGCCACAGTCCCTCCGTCGCCTTGGTGTGCTGCCCGTTGAGAGCTTCCAGCAGCTCACCTGCCATGAGCGCGGCCACGTCATCGAGCTGGTCGTCGGTCACCGGAGAGCCGAGCGCCAGGTCGTGCCCGGCCCGCAGAGCATGCCGGCGGCCGCCGGGCTCGATCCGGGTGACCACGCCGTCGGTGACCGCGATGAGACGGCCGCCGACGTGGAACGCCGCCGTCTCGACGATCCGCCCGTCCTCCACCAGGGCAAGTTTGGTGGTGCCACCGCCGATGTCGATGTTGAGCAGGCGGCCGTGCTCCCGGCTCGACGCCCTGACGGCACCTGAGCCGTAGGCGGCGAGCATGGCTTCCATGTGATGACCGGCCGTCGCGCAGACCAGGTCGCCCGCACGCTCGCTGACCACCTCGGCGATCGCCTCGGAGTTGCGGCGGCGGAGCGCCTCGCCGGTGAGGATGACCGCACCGGTGTCGATCATCTCGGGCGTGAAACGCGCCTCGGCGTACGCCTCGTCGAGGAGCACGCCGAGGCGGGCCGCGTCGATCTGCAGGTCCGCGCCGAACGGCGTCAAGTGGACCGGCGACTCGTAGAGCGACTCGCGCCGGACCACGACGTACCGGCTGGTGAGGTCCTCGCTCAGCCGCCGGAGATGGAGCCGCGAGAACGCAAGCTGGGTGCCTGAGGAGCCGATGTCCACGCCTACGCTGTGCAGCGTGACGTTGTCCTGCTGCCAGATCGGGTGCTCGTCCAGCGGAACGTCGGGCTCGTCGTCGTGGTCGTGGTCGTGGTCGTGGTCGCGCCCAGCGCCGTCGACGTCATCATGGTGCCCGTGCCCGGTGCTCATGCGGTGGCGGTGCTCTCGCCCGGCGTCGGCGGCAGGTCCTCGAGCTCGGCCGCGTAGGCGGCGTCCATCTGCGGGGTCAGCCCCTTCTGGGCGAGCGCCTTGGCGAAGGTGTCGCGGACGATGGGGGACTCATCGGCGTAGTCGATCTGATCACCGCCGATCCGCCGGCTGATCCAGGCCTTCGGCACGCCCTGGGCGTTGCGGATCGAGACCACCTCGTGCTTGAACGCCAGGTACCGGGCAGGACTGTCGCCGGTGTTGAAGTGCTGGTGGAACCACATGTTGGGCGGGACGATGAGCGTGCCCGGCTTCCAGTCGTAGCGCTTCGGCTCCTCGCCCTCGGGCCACATCAGGCTGAAGCCCTCACCGCTCAGGATGATGACGTGCGCGCCCGGGCCGTGGCGGTGACCCTTTTTGTACGTCGCGACGGGGAACTGTGAGATGTGGCTGTTCATGGAGCCCTTGGCCATCATGAAGCGGATGTGGCCTCCGCCCGCACCGCGCTCCTTGGCGTGGATGAGCGGGAGGTTCACGGCGTCGGCGACGAAGTTCGTCTTGAGGAGCAGGCCCTCGACCTCGTCCTTGTCGGCGAAGTAGTCGGGCTCGCCGTTGAAGCGGCCGACGAAGTCGTGTGCGGTGTCGAAGACGAACTCCGGCTCGTCGTACATGTTCAGCACCGGCGGCATGTTCGTCGAGGAGACGAAGCGGGCGGCGGTGGTCCCCGAGCCGTTGAAGTGCTGGTGCCAGGTGTTGAGCGGAATCGCGAAGAGGGAGCCCGAGCCCCACTCGAAGGTGATCTTCTTGCCGGCGTCGTTCCATACGCTGGTCGAGCCGTTGCCCGAGAGCACCATGATCATCTCTTCGAAGAGCTGGCGCTGTGGGGCCAGCTTGCCGCCGGCGGGGATCTCGCACACATAGCAGTCGTTGGACGTGCGGGAGGCTTCGTGGTTGATGAAGACACCGCGCCCGCCGCGGCGATCCCAGGGTTTCAGCTCGACCGTGTTGAGGTCAGGGATGTAGTGGGCGGAGATGATGTCCAGCCCCTCGTTGCGGACCCATGAGGCGTACGGGGTGTTCTTCTCGCGGGCGAAGTTCTTCGCCATGCTGTCCGAAACGAGCGCATCTTTTGTCACTGAAACCTCCACTTTCATGTGGTACAACGGTAAGACCAATATCTGGATTGCGTCAACAAGCGCCCCCCGATCGAAGGCAGGTGCGAGCACCGTGGGCATCGCCGCCTGGTTGCGCCTGCACCAGGCGTTGCCCGTCGAGCCGCGGCCCACACGCCGCGCAGGTCCCCGCTCCGAGGTCATGGTGGAGATGTCATACCATTAGCTACATGGAGACAACGAGATCCGGGAGCAGCGCCGACCCGTCGGAACTCTTCAGCCGTGTCAACGTCGACCGTGTCTCGCAGGTCATCGTCGACCAGATCAAGCTTCTCATCCGTGACGGGCGGCTGAGTTCTGGCGATCGCCTGCCCAGCGAACGCGAGTTGTGTCAGCGTTTCGGCGTCAGCCGGGTGACCGTGCGTGAGGCCCTGCGCGTGCTGGAGGCCGGCGGGCTCGTCACGATCAAAGTCGGTTCGCACGGCGGCGCCTTCCTGACCTCGCCTTCGGCGGAGCGCCTCGGTGCCGGACTCGCCGACCTCATCTCGCTGACGCCCCTGACGGCGGCGAACATCACCGAGGCGCGCATCATCGTGGAACTGGGCATCCTTTCCCTGGTCGTCGAACGAGCGACTGAGGAGGACATCGCCGATCTGCTCACCATGGTCGAGGAGAGCCGGCAGGCCGTCGAGAAGGGCGAATACGCGATCGAGATGTCGGCCGCGTTCCACACCCGGGTGGCGGCGTGCACGCACAACCCCGCCATCGAGATGCTGGTCCAGAGCTTCCACGGTCCTCTGCTGATGTCATTGCAGGAGTCGCACGTCGACGCGCCGATGGGACACCAAGGGACCGACGAGCACCGGGCGCTCACCTACGCCATCAAGGATCGCGACCAGGCGGCGGCTCGCGAGGTGATGACCCGCCACCTCGAGCGAACGGCTCGCCGTGTGGGGCACGACGGGTGACCAGCCCGCGAGTACGGCGAAACGGGGCCGGCACCGGCGGCCGTTGGTAATCATGAGTGGACGGGGGCAACCCTTCTACCCTCCGCTGGGCGACGAGACAGAGCTCTTCGAGGCCCAGGCGGTCCGCACCGGTGCCATCTGCGATTTGGACGAGATCGTCGAGGCGCGTAAAGGACACCACCGTCATCCTGCACCCGGGGAACTGCATGGAGGGGATTTTCGGCAGGCGCAATGTCGCCAGGCTGCGGCCAGCGGATCTCACGATCGACTGACCGGGAGGTCACTCCTCGCGCAGGGCGCGCACCTTCCGCAACCACGGCAACACCGCGAGCGCTGCGAGCCCTGCCGGGATCCCGGCCAGCAGGAGTCCGGTGCGTGCTCCCCACTGCTCGCACACCCACCCCGTGATCGGGGCTCCCAGCGGAGTGCTGCCGAGAAATAACAGGCTGTGCAGGGCGATCACCCGCCCCTGCATCGTAGGATCCGCCCTGATCTGCAACAGCGTGCGGGCGAGCGTGTTGAAGCAGATGTTCGCGATACCGAGGGCGACGACCGCCGCCATCGCCAGGCCGAGCACGGGAGCGGCCGCGACGGCGACGTTCACGCCGGCGAAGGCGAACGTCCATAACAGCAGGGACCACGTGGTGGCGTCCACGCGCGCGGCGCTCGCGAGGGCACCGAGCACCGCCCCCACTCCGAGGGCGGAGGTGAGCCAGCCGTAGATCTCGGCGCCTCCGCCGAAGGTCTCGCGGGCGAGCAGAGGGAACACAACGCGAAAGTTCTGGCCGAGCAGCGCGACCACGGCTACGAGAAACAGGCACATGCGTAGCTCCGGGTGCTCCCATACATATCGCAGGGCCTGCCTGGCCTGGCCCTTGGCTCGGGGAAGGGCCGGAACCCGGTGCAGCTCCCGCGGATTCATGCGCGCGAGCCCGACCAGGACCGCCACGAACGACAGCGCGTTGACCGCGAACGCCGCTCCGACGTCGACGGTCGCGATCAGGACTCCGGCGATCGCCGGGCCGACGAGGCGGCCGGCGTTGTGCACCGTCGAGTTCAGGGCCTGCGCGTTCACATAGTTCTCCGGGCTGACCATCTCGGTGACGAAGGCCTGCCGCGCGGGCACGTCGAGGACGGTGACCAGGCCGAGCCCGAGGGCGAGCGCGTAGACCATCCAGAGCTGCACCAGGTTGCCCAGCACGAGCACCGCGAGGGCGGCCGCGAGGACGGCACTGGCCGCCTGCGTCGCCATGATCGTGCGGCGCCGGTCGAGCCGGTCGACGAGGACACCTCCCCACAGGCCGAACATGAGGGTGGGCAGGAACTGCAGCGCGGTCGAGATGCCGAGCGCGACGGGCGAGTCCGTCAGTTCGAGCACGAGCCAGTCCTGTGCCACCCGCTGCATCCAGGTTCCGATCACGCTCATCGCGTGACCGGTGAAGAAGCGTCGGTAGTTGGGCACGGTGAGCGAGCGGAAGACACGCCGGTGCGCGGTGCGGACGCGGGCGAGGAACGTGTCATCTGCCGAGCCCATGGAGACCCCTTCCCTAGATCAGGCTAATGGTATTACCTTAAGATCCTTAAGGGAGCGGCTTGGGGTAATTGTTATGACTTGCCCTGGACTGTTGCCGTCTTGAAGGGATATTCCAGTTTCACGGCCCTCGGGGACGCGGGTCGCCTGACAACGAAGGGCCCGAATGTCGACGACAGTCGCCGCGGCACTTCGCGTGCCCCCCAGGGGTCTGACCGGCGCAGTCGCGCCGGCCGGGGGTCGACACGGCGCCCCGCTCGTCTGAGCGGCCCGCGCGATCTCAACATGAGAGACGGCCGGACCTCTATCCGGGGAACTGCTCCGGGACTTGTCCACCGTGTAACGGTCCGGTAAAACTGTGGCCAAAGGGTTAGACCTTTAGTCCGACCGGGTGTGTACTTCAGGGTAATTCGCTCAAAGGAGGCAAAATGTGCGATGACCATCTGGCTGGAGCTCTCGCCGGCGAGACGGGGAACCGGGACGGGCCGGAGATCGCCGCACATGATCCGTGGCGCCAGCACTCCAACCTGGGCCAGATCGAGACGGGCGTGATCTGAGCACTATTTCTCGCGGGGGAGAACAAAAGTGCATCATCGCCGGGTCGGTGCTCACACCGCCCCGCCGAGCTCGCGGGAGAGCATCCATGCAACACCAGAAATTCTTCGGATCGGTGGCGGTGGCCGCCGCCGTTCTCCTCCTAGGAGCCTGTGGCGCCTCGCCGACAGCTGGAGGGCCCATGCCGGCCGACGGGGCCGACAAGTCCAGCGTGAAAGCTCAGGAGGTTTACGACCGCATCAACGGGCTCACCGGTGACGAACGGACCAAAACCCTCCTTGACCTCGCGAAACAAGACGGCACGCTTTCGATCTACACCTCAAACACCGACCTGGACAAGGTTATCGAGGGATTCGAGAAGACCTACCCGATCGAGGTGAAGGTCTACCGCGGGAACTCAGAGTCGGTGCTTCAGCGCGTGATGCAGGAGCAGCAGGCGAACTACAACGGCAACGATCTTGTCGAGACGAACGCCGGCGAGCTCAACGTCATGGCCGACCAGAAGATGCTCTATCCGTACGAAGGCGCGCTGCGCGCCGCCGTACGCAAGGAGGGCCAGGCGGATGGCTGGACCGCTACCCGGTTCAACGTGTTCGTGGTCGGCTGGAACACCACCAAGGTGAAGCCCGGCGAGGAGCCGAAGACGTTCGAGCAGCTTGCCGACCCGAAGTGGAAGGGGCGCGTCTCCCTGGAGGTCGGCGACGTCGACTGGTTCGCCGCCATGTACAAGTACTACCTCGACCAGGGCAAGACGGACGCCGAGGTCCGCGACCTGTTCAACCGGGTCGTCGCCAACGCGAAGATCGCCAAGGGGCACACGGCGCAGGGTGAACTGCTCTCGGCCGGGCAGTTCGCGGTGACTGCCTCCTCCTACAGCCACACGATCGACAAGGCCGCCGACCAGGGCGCCCCGGTGAGCTGGCATCCGGCCTCGGGGACTCCGGTGCAGCCCATCGTGGTACGGCCCAACGGCGTGGCCCTGATGAAGACGGCGCCGCACCCGGCCGCGGCGATGTTGTTCGTCGACTACGAGCTCAGTGAGGGGCAGAAGATCATGCACGAGTCTTTCCGGGTCGGGTCGATCCCCACGGCGAACGATCCTCTGGCCGGACTCACGACGATTTCCGTGCCCGAGAAGGAAATGCTCGACAACCCCAAGAAGTGGGACGCGCTCTACGAAGAGATCGTCCAGTCAGGCCGGGAGGTCAAGTGAACATCGCCCCCCTGTCGGGCCACCGCAGAGGCAGGCCCGCGAAGCGCGCGCTGGCCTCAGGGTCCGCACTCGTACTCCTGCTCTCAGGCTGCGGAGGCTTGCCCACGGCCACCGCACCACAAGCCGCGACCGGCGGCGGGCCTACCGCAGCGGAGAAGCTCTACACCGAGGTCAACGGAATGACCGGTCAGCAGCGGCGCGACAAGCTCGTCCCGCTGGCCGAGAAGGAAGGCACGCTCGACCTCTACACGTCCATGACGAGCGATGTGGCCGACGCGGTCCTGAAGGCGTTCGAGGGCCAGTTCGACGTCACGGTGAACCTGTACCGCGCCGGGTCGGAGACGGTGCTGCAGCGAGTCGTGCAGGAGCAGAAGGCCAACTACCAGGGCAACGACGTGGTCGAGACTAACGCGACCGAGATGTTCGACCTGAACAACGAGGGCGTTCTCGCCAATTACGACGGTGAGCGGCGCCGCCTGGTCCCCGAGGCAGGGCGGCTCCAGGGATGGACGGCGACGCGGTTCAACCTGTTCGCGCCGAGCTGGAACACCAAACTCGTGCCCAAGGGGCAGGAGCCGAAGACCTGGGAGGATCTCGCCGACCCCAAGTGGGACGGCAAGCTGGCCATGGAGCTCAGCGACTCCGACTGGTACCTCACCCTCTACGGGTACTGGAAGAAGCAGGGCAAGAGCGACGACGAGATCAACAAGATCTTCGACGGCATGGCCAGGGGCGCGAAGATCGTCAAGGGCCACACCGTGCAGGGCCAGTTGTTGTCGGCCGGCCAGTTCTCGGTCGCCGCCTCCAACTACTCCTACATCGTCCAGCAGTCCAAGTCCGCGGGCGCGCCCGTCGATTACCTGCCCTACGTCGAGCCGGTCATCGCCCGGCCCAACGGCGTCGGGCTGATGAAGACGGCCAAGCATCCGGCCGCGGCGATGTTGTTCGCGGACTGGCTGCTCCAGGAAGGCCAGGCGGTCCTGTCAAAGCGGGGGCTCACCCCGGCCATCGTGGAGGGCGACGACCCCCTCAAGGGCGTGGAGATCATCCCGATCGATGTCGAAGAGCTGACGAAGAACGGCGACGAGTGGAACAAGCGATATGACCAGGTCATCTCCAACGGTGAGCAGGTCGACGGAAATTGAGTCACCGATCGCGCGGCGGCACCGGTGTCGGTGGTGCCGCCGCGCCCTCGGTCATCGCAGACTGGTTCAGAAAGAGGTGAGGGCGTGACCACGGCATCTCCCGCCGTCCCTGCCCGCAAGGGAGCCACGCTCGGATGGCTGCGCCGGTTGGGGACCCCTAAAATAATCATCATTGCCGTGGTCGCCGGCTTGATCGGCTATCTCGCGCTTGTGCCCCTTTACTACCTGATCTGGGGCACCTTCTTCGATGCCAACGGCTTCACCCTCGGCGGCTTCGCCCGTGCATACGGTGACCCGCGCGTCGGCGGCATGATTGGGAACTCGTTGTGGTTCGCGGTCGGCTCGGCCGTACTGTCGCTGTGCGTCGGCACCGCGCTTGCCTACCTCAACGTGCGGACGGACGTCCCGTTCAAGGGGTTGTTCTTCGCCGCCTCGATCATTCCGTTGATCATCCCGGGGATTCTGTACACCATCGCGTGGATCTTCCTGGCGAGCCCGGACATCGGCCTGCTCAACAAGGTTGTCGAACCGATCTTCGGCCCCGGGTTCTTCGACGTCTTCACCGTGTGGGGGATGGTCTGGGTCGAGGGACTGCACCTTTCTCCCATCGTGTTCCTCCTCATGGTCGCCGCCTTCCGCTCGATGGACCCCTCGCTGGAGGAGTCGGCCCTGATGTCCGGGGCCAGCAGGTGGCAGGTCTTCCGCAGGGTCACCGTGCCGCTGACGCGCCCGGCGATCGTCGCCGCGGTGCTCATCATGGTCGTGCGCAGCCTGGAAAGCTTCGAAGTTCCCGCCCTGCTCGGCCTGCAGAACGGGATCTACGTCTTCACCAGCCGCATCTACTTCGTTCTGCGCTCCTACCCGCCGGACCTCGCCGCGGCCGGCGCGCTGGCGGTGGGCCTACTGGTGCTCGCGTTGATCGGCGTCGCGATCTCCAACCTGGTCGGCAGGGCGGGCAAGACCTACCAGACGGTGACCGGCAAGGGGTTCCGTCCCCGTCCGATGGAGCTGGGCAAGTGGCGGCCGGTCATGGGCGGCGCCATCGTGCTGTACTTCTTCCTCACCGTCGTCGGGCCGCTGCTGGTGCTGCTCTACACGTCCCTGCTGAAGTTCTACCAGGCGCCGTCGGCCGACGCCTTCGCGTCGATGTCCCTGGACAACTATCGCCAGCTCTTCGACCTCTCCGACGCGATGACAGCACTGAAGAACTCCCTCGCGCTCGGTCTGGGGTCGGCAACGCTCGTCATGATCCTTATGGCGGTCGGCGCCTGGATAGTCGTGCGCTCGCGCATTCCCGGGCGGCAACTCGTGGACCACTTCTCGTTCGTCCCGCTCGTGATCCCCGGTCTGGTACTTGGGCTCGCGCTTTCGTTCGTGTACCTGCGCAGCCCTGTCCCGATCTACGGCACGATCTTCATCCTGTTGATCGCCTACTGCACCCGCTACATGCCGTACGGCATGCGCTACGCGGTCACCTCGATGCACCAGATCTCCTCGGAGCTGGAGGAGTCCGCACAGGTGAGCGGGGCGAGCTGGTGGCAGACGTTCCGCAGGGTGCTCCTGCCGCTCCTCTCGCCCGGCCTCCTGGCCGGGTGGATCTACATCCTCGTGGTCTCGTTCCGCGAGCTGTCGAGCTCGATCCTGCTCTACAGCCCCGGCAACGAGGTCCTCTCCATTCTCATCTTCGAGCAGTACGAGAACGGCCAGTTCACCGTCCTGGCGGCACTCGGTGTCGTCATGGTGCTCACCCTGGCCGTGCTCGTCATCATCGCCTACAAGCTCGGCGCCAAGGTCGGGCTCCGGCAGGACTGAACAACGGGCTCTTATCAGGAGGACAGGTGCTCCGCATCAACAACCTCGTCAAGACCTTCGACGGAGAGCGCCGCCGCCGGCGTGACTCGCGCGCGTCCTCGGCACAGGAGGCCCGGGTGTTCGCGGTCAACGACGTCAGCTTCAACGTCGAGAACGGTCAGCTGTTCACCTTGCTCGGACCCTCGGGTTGCGGCAAGACGACGACGCTGCGCTCGATCGCCGGGCTGGAACGCCCTGACTCGGGGACCATCGAAGTCGGCGATCGTCTCCTCTTCTCCACCAACGAGGGGAAGAAATCGGTGAACGTTCCCGCGAATGAGCGGGGACTGGGCATGGTCTTCCAGTCCTATGCCATCTGGCCGCACATGTCGGTCTTCGACAACGTCGCCTTCCCCCTGCAGGTGAAGAAGCGCGGCGACCGGCTGGGCCGTAAGGAGATCTCCGAGCGGGTGATGCGCGTGCTCGAGACGATGGAGCTCGGCACCCTGGCCGACCGCCAGGCCACCAAACTGTCCGGTGGCCAGCAGCAACGGCTCGCCCTCGCCCGGGCACTCGTCATCGAACCCCCGCTCCTGCTGCTCGACGAACCACTGTCCAACCTCGACGCGAAACTGCGGGAGTCACTGCGCTACGAGCTGAAGAGGGTGCAGCGCGAGCTCGGCATCACCTCGGTGTACGTGACGCATGACCAGGTCGAGGCCCTGGCCCTCAACAACGCGATCGCGGTGATGCGGGACGGCAACATCGTGCAGCTCGGCCGTCCCCGCGACATCTATGAGAACCCCAACTGCAGGTTCGTCGCCGAGTTCATCGGTACGTCGAACTTCCTGTCCGGCAACGTGGTGGCCAAGGATGGTGATCGATACACCGTCAACACCATCGACGGGCAGCTCGCACTCGACTCTGCCATGACCCTCCCCCTGGGCACCGACGTGATCGTGTCCGTGAGGCCTGAAGCGGTGGAGGTCGGCACCACCTCCCGGGCGGGCGAGGTGCCCAACGAGTGGAAGGGTACGGTCCTGACCCGTGCCTACCTCGGAGACAGCCTCGACCACGTGGTGGGGGTCGGCAAGCACGAGCTGCGGACCCGCGGGAACCCCTCGACCTCGATAGAACCCGGGACCCAGGTCTATCTGCGGATGGATCCCGCCAAGCTCGTGCTCGTCCCCGTCGACTGACCGTACCTCCGATCAGTGAATCGGAGGGCCCGGCGCTCTCCGGGCCTTCGGCGTGAACAGGAGTGCGTGATCAGAAAGGTGGGAGACACCGCGTGATACCCGCGATCCTACGGAACCGCGACTTCACGCTGTACTGGGCAGGGGTCGTCCTGTCCCAGATTGGCACCCGCGGCACCGTGGCGGCGAATTTCTACCAGGTCTACCAGCTCACCGGCTCTGTCGCCTACACCGGGCTGGTCGGCGGCGCGCAGGCGGTCGCGCTGCTTGTCCTCAGTCCGCTGGGCGGGGCATTCGCCGACCGCCTGGACCGGCGCCGTCTGCTCCAGGCCGCGCAGGCCGTCGCGTTGCTCGTCGCCGTTGCGCTCTCCTGGCTGACGCTGATCGGCCAGGCCGAGGCCTGGCACGTCGTGATCTCCGTGGTGCTCACAACAGCCGCGGCGACTTTCGACCAGCCGGCCAGGCAGGCGCTGATTCCCGCTCTGGTGCCGAAGAACCAGATCGGGCAGGCGGTCGCGCTGCTCAACCCGTCGCGGGAGCTGGCCGTGCTGGTGGGCCCGCTCCTGTCCGGCGTGCTCATCAGCCTGGCCGGGCCCGGACTGATGTACGTCATCGACGCGGCGACCTACGCGGTGCTGGTCGGAGTGCTCGCCACGCTTCGGATCTCCAAGCTGGAGCCGGCTGCGGAGCGCCGCTCGATACTGGGATCGATCGCCGAGGGCGCCAAGTACATCGCCCACCGGCCGCTCATCTACAACCTCATGCTGCTCGACCTGTCGGCGACCGTGTTCAGCGCCTATCGCGTTCTGCTACCGGCGCTCGCGCTGGATGTGCTGCACGTCGGCGCGACCGGATACGGAGTGCTGTCCGGTGCCCCGTCCGCCGGTGCGTTGATCGCGACATATGCGGTCTTCCGTACGGTGCAGCGAAGTCAAAGGCAGGGCCGGGTCCTGCTGGTTTCCACGGTCCTCTACGGCATCTCCGCCATTCTGCTGGCGCACTTGCCGGTCTTCCTCCTGGCCGTGCTCGCCGCCCTGCTCCTCGGCGCCTTTGACGCCATGGCGACCACGATCCGGCATGCCGCGGTCCAGATCGACACCCCGGACGAGATCCGGGGCCGGGTCACCGCCTTCTACCAGATGTCTTCGCGGGGAGGTCCGGCGATCGGCGACGTCGTCGTCGGGGCGGTGGCCGGTGTGATCGGACCCGTGGCGGCACTCACCATCGGAGGGCTGGGTCCGATGGTCGTCGCCGGGTGGTCATGGCTGCGGGGCGGCGTGGTGCGGTCCTACACCGGAATCGTGGAGGCCGATGAGGAGGGGGTGGCGGAGTCGTCCGACGAAAATCCCGAAGAGAAGCGGCGCTCCACACCGGGGACATGACCGTCAAGGTCGGGAGCGTCGCATGACGAGCTCGCCCCCGAGTTCGGCTCAACGCCCTTGGTCCGCCACCGCCAGGGCACCCACAGCGGCCGCCTCCGGGTCAAGGTAGCGGCCACCGCGCAGGACCGGCTCCAGATTGTCGTCGAGGTCATAGCGCAGGGGAATGCCGGTTGGGATGTTCAGCGCCATGACCTCCTCACGGTCGAGGCGGTCGAGGTGCGCGACGAGTGCCCGCAGCGAGTTGCTGTGCGCCACGACAAGCACCGTATACCCGGCGCGCAGGTCAGGAGCGATGACGTCGTACCAGTAGGGCAGCAGGCGGGCGACGACGTCGGCGAGTGACTCGGCCCGCGGCACGAGGTCGCGGGGCAGCCCGGCGTAGCGCGGGTCGTTCCGCACGTGCCACTCGTCGTCCGGGTCGTCCGGCGGCGGCACGTCGTACGACCGGCGCCAGAGCCGGAACCGCTCCTCGCCGTACTCTTGGAGAATCGTCCTTTTCTCCTTGCCTTGCAGTGCGCCGTAATGCCGCTCGTTGAGCCGCCAGTGCCTGCGGGCCGGGATCCAGACCCGACCGGCCGCCTCCAGCGCAAGGTTCCCGGTGCGCACCGCGCGTGTGAGCAGGGAGGTGTGCACCACGGTCGGCAGCAGTCCGGCCTGGTGCAGTAGTCGCCCACCCTGCCGTGCCTGCTCCTCACCGAACGGCGTCAGGTCGACATCGACCCACCCCGTGAACAGGTTCTTGGAGTTCCACTCGCTCTCGCCGTGCCGAAGCAGGACCAGTCTCATCGTGGCTTCCGCATTCTGGGCCGGTGCGTCATCAGATGACCGGTCAGCCAGGGAAGCATGAACCGCAGGACGACGTCGGTGAACACCCGCCGCACACGAGGGTCGCGGGCGGCGAACGGGCTCGGCACGCGCCGCGTGCGGTCGTAGTCGCCGCAGGCGAAGGTGAGATGCGGCCGGGACATGGGTCTACCTGTTGTCCGCGGGACTACCCGGTGCGGAACATTTCGCCCATCGGCGTCCCTGGACCGGTCTGCGTCAAAGGCTCGTTGATGTCCTTCCCTTAGCACGGCCGTTTCCCCCTCATGTGATGGACCGGTGCCGAACTGGCGGTATCGGATCCGCGACCCGGGTCCGCGGTCCTGCCGGGTCCGGGTGTCATGGCTGTTCCGGGGGGATCTCCACGGTCAGACCGTCGAGGGCCTCCGCAATGCGCATCTGGCACGAGAGACGACTGGTGCTGCGTCGCTCCGAGACCCCCATTGCATGTCATTGGGAGGACTCAACGGGCCGGTGCGAACTCCGCGCTCACCCGCACGTGGCAGGTGGCACAGGAACAGTTACCGCCGCATTCAACTCCCTGCGCGGGACGCGCCGATTGAATTGGTGCGATCACGCACTTAGCGGTTCGCCGATCCCCTTCACGGTTCCGCTCGATGAGCCGCCGGCGTTGACGAGGGATTTCAGGGGAATGGCAGGATCGCCGGCGCGGTCGGGAGCGATGGTCGCTTTCTGGCTGAGGGCCTTGCGTACGGCCATGTAGTCGGCTGGACGGTTGACGGCGTCAATGGCCAGCAGCCGGTCGTCTCGGTAGTACAGGACCGAGAACTGCCCGTCATCCGGATCACCGCGCACGACCTGGCTGTCGTAACCGGTGGTGAGACCGGCGATCTGCAACTTGAGGTCACCCTGATAGGACCAGAACCACGGTACCGATATCACGTTGTCGACCCGGCCGAGCAACGTCGCGGCCGCCACCTTAGCCTGGGCCACGGCGTTGTGAACCGATTCGATCCGTACCCGCCCCTCCCCGGTGATCGGATGCGGTTGCACGGTGCAGTCGCCGGCGGCGACGATCGAGGGGTCGCTGGTGCGGGCATGGGCATCGACGACAATGCCTTGGTCGCACACGAGTCCTAGCTGTTCGGGGAGTTCGGTGCGAGGGAGGACGCCGACCCCGATCAGGACCAGATCGGCCGGCAGATGCGTGCCGTCGGACAGCTTGACGCTGGTGACCCTGTCGCGTTCACCCTGGAACCCGGACACCACGGACGAGAGCCGGACGTCGACGCCGCGGCGCAGGTGCGCCCGACGGTAGAACTCCGAGACCACCGGTCCCACCGACCGTGCCATCAGTCGTTCCGCGGCCTCGACCACCGTGACGGATCGGCCAAGGGCGCGGGCCGCCGAAGCCACCTCCAGGCCGATGAACCCGCCGCCGACGACGACGACGTTGGTGGCGGTCGCGAGCCGCATCCGCAGGTCGGCGGCATCGTTGTATTCGCGCAGGTAGCAGATCCCGTCGAGGTCGGCGCCGGGCACGGGGAGCCGTCTGGCGCCCGCTCCCACGGTCAACGCCAGCCGATCGAAGGGCAGTTCGCGCCCGCTCGTGGTCATCGCGACTCCTGGCCCCGGAGGGCCCGATGGGGACAGGCTCACCTCGCATACCCGCTCACCGCATACCAGGTCGATTCCGAAGTCGGCGTAGAAGCCGGGCGTGCGGAACACCAGTGAGTCGAGCTCCGCCTCGCCGGCGAGGAACTCTTTCGAAAGGGGCGGCCGCTGGTACGGCGGGTGTTCCTCCTCGCCGACCAGGGTGATCGGCGAGGTGTCGCCGAGCTGCCGCAGTGACACGGCCACTTGCAGACCGGCCTGGCTGCCACCGATGATCAGCGTCCCCTTGCTCATCAGGCCCTCCGGAAGTCGGGTCGGAACGGCGGCCTCTGTGGAGATGGCCGGGCATCTTGAGCCCGCCAGGGGCGACACCGCTGGTCCCTGCGTGACATGGAATCCTCTCCTGAATTTAGGTAATACCATTAAACCATCAAGCCCCAAAGTGTCCCGCCGACTTCGTCCTGATGCACCGGGGTCGTCCGGATCGCGGACTCGCCCCATGTCCGAATCTGGACATGGGGGCGATCGCGCCAAGCGCTGGGTTACCACTCGGATCGCGGTGCCGACATCGAGCGCCGCGGCCTGGCGGGAGAAGATCTCCAGGCGGCATCCGGGCGTGCCGATGACGCCGGCTGCCGGCCGGCCACCCGGCCCGAGCGGGCGGTGCGGCGCGTGGACGGCTGCGTCGGGCCCGAGCCGACGGCCGTCAGGCCCGGATCTGCTCCGCGACCGTCCGCTACGCACAACGCGGGGCGTCGCGGAACAGAGGCCGGGCCGACAGCACGATCAGCTCAGCTCACATGGTGATCCGTTAACCCGCCGGCCAGCTGGTCGAAGGTCGTCTTTACTGTGTCGCCGTACTGCCCCGGGGAGCCTCCGGTAGTGACCGTTCATCGCCATCATGAGCGGCGGCACCGTCCCGCCTCGATGTTCGCGGGCATGGAGGGGTTGGACGGGTCACCACACGGTGAATCCTCAGGCGCGAGATCGCCGCGGGCGAGAGCGTTCTGGAGTTGCTGTCCGGATCCCGGCGGCGTCCCGCGTCCCACCCTGTGTGGCAGGACGGTCACCGTCGGCGCCGACGTGACCGCCTCGCTCCGGGTGCCGGAGTGAGGCGCCCTTCGTCCGCGAGGTCACTACATCGCATTCGAGGCCGGCTCCAAGTAGTGGACGGTGTCGTAGCCGAGGTGCTTGAAGACGCGGTTCTGGGCGTTGAACAGACGCAACGGGGTCCCGTCCGCCGCGAAGATCTGGCAGACGTGATTCTGCGGGACATAGAGCGTGTCGCCCCGCCTGATGTCATAGCGCTTCGGCTCAAGGGCGATCCTCGCGTAGTACTTCTCCGCAATCTCCGCCTCGACCTCCCACTGGAGCGCGTACCCGTCGCCGTCGAGCACGTAGTAGACCTCGTCGGCCATCTTCCAGTACTTGCCGCTGTGGCCACCTGCGGGGATGTCCAGCTCGAAGGCGTCCACGCTGAAGATGCGGGCGTCCGTACGCTCCGGCGAGGACATGACGCGGACCCGCCCGAGCGGGGTCTGCTGCCAGGTCGTGTCCGCGGGAGAGATCACCTTCTTGCGGTCCAGGACTCCCGGCGTCCAGATGCGCGACCAGTCCTCACGGGGACCGAACCGGTCCTCCTCCTCGACCGGCCCCGACCGCCCCTGCTGGATGAGCCCCATGAACATCCACGTGCACTTCGCCTTCACCACGAGGGCGACGGCCCGCTCCTGGTACGGGTTGAAGTGCCGGTGCACGGAGTCGGTGTGCACGAAGACCAGGTCGTCCTTGTTCCAGTCATAGCGCTGGTCGTCGTGGATCTCATAGCCCCGGCCCTCCAAGATGTAGAAGGCGGCCTCGTTCTGGTGCCCGTGGCCGTGATTCGACGACTCCGGGGGAAGCTCCACGAAGTGCACCTGGATCGTCTGGGTGAGGAAGTCCTCGTCGCCCGGACCGATCCGCCACCAGGTCCGGCTCTTCGCGCTGTCGCCCGAGTGCCCGACCTTCGCGTCGTCCACGACGACGCTGTCGTCACGTACCCGCTCGACTGCCAATTGGCGGCGCCGGAAGTCTCCGAGGCCGTACGTCTGCGAGGTCAGTCCGCGCACGAACACTCGTCCGCTCTTGCCCATGGGTCCTCCTATTTTCGGTCATCGTCCTGCTCGGGCGCCGGTGTGCCACCGGTACCCGTGTCACGGTTGCTTCGATTCGGCCCCCGCGAAGTGCTCCAGCCCACGACCGAGGAGTTCTTGCCCGGTGGGGGTCGGCCCGAGGAGGTCCGCGATGATGTGGCTCATGTGCTCCGGGTGCATCACGCTGATCCGCCCCCCGGACTCCGGCGACGAGTCCGTGGTCCCCGTTGCCGGAGTCCGGAAGCCGGCGTAGTACGCGCCGAAACGCCTCACGGGGCCGGCGCCGACGACCGAAACCTTGACTTCGAACGCGTGCGTATCCATCTCCTCCTCTCGCGAGGTCCGACCTTATTAGGGTCAATGGTATTACCTTCCTACCGGTAGCCGCAATGGCCGTTGTCACCGGCGTCGGCGACGATCGAGTCGTCGCGTACTCGCGGCGGGCATCGGCCTGGAGCCTCGCACCGAGCTCGCCGAGCAGCTGGGGCTGCGGGTGGACCGCGGCATCGTCGTCGACGCCGACGCGAGGACCAGCAACCCGGCGATCGTCGCCGCCGGCGACTGCACCGTTCTTCCCCATCCGCTGACCCGGCAGGGCCAGGTGCGGATCGAGTCGGTGCAGAACGCCGGGTCACAGGCGCAGGTCGCCGCCGCCTCGCTGCGCCCCGTGACTACATGGTCGTGCGCAAGGTGCTCGGCGATGGGGGCACGCTGCCGCCCGACCGGGTCGGTGACGAGTTGGTCTCCCTCAAGGACCTGATAAGCCGCTCGACCTCGACCGCGGTCGCCTGAAGGCCCGCGCGTCAGCCGACGTCCGCGAGACCCTGCAGCTCCAGGAGCCCCACGTGGTGGCGCCACAGCAACTGTTCGTTGAACGCCGCACCGAGATCGGGCAGGTGCTCACGGTCCTGTTCGGTCACCGCGGACGGCGCGGCACCCAGCCGGGCCAGCTCGACGCTGATCCGCAGCAGCTCGTCGAGCGCGAGCAGACGGCTCAGCACCTGTGGTACATCCTGGCCGACCGTTGCGACACCGTGGCCGCGGAGCAGAACGACAGCGGACCCGCCGAGGGCGCGGGCGAGCTCTCCGCCCGCGGCGGCGGTGCGGACCAGGCCGGCATGGGGGTAGACGGGCACGCCGCCGTCGGCCAGCCGGAACGCCGGGATGTCGTAGGCGCCGAAGATCGGGCGGATCGGCACCTCCGCGAGCCCGCCGAGAAGGGCCGAGCGGGGATGGGCGTGCAGCACGGAGGCGATGTCCGGGCGTGCGCGCAGGATCTCGGCGTGGATCGGATACTCGTTGGGCAGCCGGTAGCCGTCGCCGACGTCGCCCTCGTCGTCGAGGGAGACGAGCCGGACGTCGGACACGGTGGTGAAGAGCAGGCCGCGCTCCTGAGGGCCGCGGCAGCGGACCAGGACCCGGTCCGGGCCGACGCGCAGGCTGATGTGCCCGAGCAGCGGCGTGGTCAGCCCGGCCGCCGCCACGATGCGGCAGCCGAGGGCCACTGTCCTGCGCAGCTCGTCGAGTTCGTCGGCCATCATATGACGAACGCTTCCAGGCTCTCCGGGGCGAAGATCGCCTCCGGCTCGCGAAGCCGGCGGGACAGGCCCTGCTCATGGTGATAGCGCAGGAACGTAGCCAGCACGTGCTGGTTCGCCTGCACGCCGTACGACCAGTAGTCGGCGCCGAGCAGGTCACGGGCCTGCTCGATCTCCTGGATCAGCCACGGTGTCATGAAGCGCAGCGCGGAGGAATCGTAGATCCGTCCGTAGGCGTCGTCGCGCGCGGCCACGAAGGCCTTGTAGAGCGACTGCGCCACCCAGCGGTGCCGTTCGTAGACGTCGCGGCGGATGACGACGACGTGCATGATCGGGAAGATCCCCGTCGCGGCGAAGTAGGCACGTTCCGCCCCGACGACGTCGGGGAAGAGCCGCTTGACACGAGGGTCCCGCCGCTGGAAGGGGCTCGGCACGCGAGGGGTGTAGAGCGCGTCGATCTCGCCGTTCGCGAGCATGTCGGCCAGGGTCCGGCCGGGCGGCGCCGTCTCCATCCGGAACGGTGTCTCGACCCGGCCCTTCTCGATGCGTCCCGGCGACTCCTGGCCGCCGGAGACGTAGGTGACCGAGTCGAGGGGCACGCCGTGATGCTCGGCGAGGATGCCGCGGATCCACACCCCCGCGGTCAGCTGGAACTCTGGGTTGCCGACGCGCTTGCCGCACAGGTCGGATGGCTTGTCGATGCCGGCGTCGGCGTTGAGGTAGATGCCGCCGTGCCGGAACATCCGTGAGGTGAAGACGGGCAGCGCCACGAACGGCGGTGTCTCCGCGTCGAGGGTGGCGACGTACGTCGACAGCGACATCTCCGCCACGTCGAACTCGCGGTGCCGCAGCATCCGGAAGAAGGTCTCCTCGACTGGAAGCCGCAAGTAGGTCAGATCGATGCCGTCAGGGCGGATGCTGCCGTCCTCGAGGGCACGGGTGCGGTCGTAGTCGCCACAGGCGAGTGTCAGCGCCAGCCGGCCCATGTCAGGCTCCCATCGCGACGCGCTCGAGCCGGGTCGCCAGCCGCGGGTAGACCCGCCGCGCGTTCGCCTCACAGACGGCCGCCAGTTCGGCGGGGGACAGGCCCGCGGCCTCGACGTACCTCAGCGTGTCGTCCCACGCGATGCCGGTCTCGGGGTCCGCGCCGCGTACCGCGCCGAGCATCTCCGAGGCGAAGAGCACGTTCGCCACCGGTACGACGCGGGTCAGCAAGTCGATCCCGGCCTGGTGGTAGACCGCGGTGTCGAAGAAGATGTTGCCGAGCAGCTCGGCGGGATCCTGCCAGCCGTAGCGGATCGCCAGTCCCCGGTAGCGGCCCCAGTGGTAGGGGACCGCGCCTCCGCCGTGCGGGATGACGAAGCGCAGGCCGGGGAACCGCCGGAAGAGGTCGCTCTGCAGCAGCTGGACGAAGACGCTCGTGTCGGCGTTGAGGTAGTGCGCGCCGAGGGTGTGGAAGTTCGGGTTGCACGCGGTCGAGACGTGCACCATGGCAGGGACGTCCAGCTCCTGCAGCACCTCGTAGACCGGGAACCACGACTCGTCGGTCAGCGGCAGCCCGGACCAGGTGCCGGACGGGTCGGGGTTGAGGTTGCAGCCGACGAAGCCCAGCTCCTCGACCACACGGCGCAGCTCCGCGATCACGCCGTCGAGGTTGCCGTCGGGCGTCTGCGGCAGCTGCGCGACCGGGTGGAAGTGCTGGGGATAGAGCTCGGAGACCCGGTGGACCAGGTCGTTGGACGCGCGTGCCCAGGCATCGGCCACCGCGGGGTCGGGAACGTGGTGCTCCATGCCGGAGGCCCTGGGAGACAACAGCATCACGTCCCCGCCGCGCTCGCCCAGGATGCGCAGCTGGTTGCCCGCGACGCTCTCCCGCAGCCGGTCGTCGGAGATCGGGGCCGGTACGGCCTCGCCACCGGCGAGCTGGGCTTCGCGGAAGGCCTGGAGCGCGGGGGGTGCGGTGGTGTAGTGGCCGTGGACGTCGATGATCATCCCTGCTCCCTCCGGTAGGTCTCGTGGTCGACGTAGCGCAGCCCCTCGCGCTCGAGCCGCTCGCGCATAGCGTTCACGTCCAGGCCGAGCTCGCCGGCGGCGTACCGCCGGCGCGAGCGCGCCTCCTTCTCCTCGCGCGCCTTCGAGGCCGCGAGCACGGTCGCCGCCTCGGCCCGGCGGACCACCACGACGCCGTCGTCGTCGGCGACGATCACGTCACCGGGCTCGACCAGCCGCCCGGCGCACACGACCGGTACGTTGACCGCGCCGAGGGTCTCCTTGACGGTGCCCTCGGCCGAGACGCACTTCGACCAGGCAGGGAAGCCCATCGCCTCGAGCTCGGCGGCGTCACGCACGCCGGCGTCGATCACCAGGCCGCGCACCCCGCGGGCCTTGAGCGAGGTCGCGAGCAGGTCGCCGAAGTAGCCGGCATCCGACGGCGAGGTCGGGGCCACCACGAGGACGTCGCCGGGCCGGCACTGCTCGACGGCGACGTGGATCATCCAGTTGTCGCAGGGCGGCACGCTGACCGTGACCGCCGTGCCGGAGATGCGGGTGCCGCGGTAGACCGGGGAGATGGAGGACGCCAGCAGCCCGGTGCGGCCCTGCGCCTCATGGATCGTGGCGACGCCGTACTCGCCGAGGCCGTCGCGCAGGTCGGCCGGCGTGCGCGGCGGATCGGTGACGACGATGCCGTTCAACGCGTCACCGCCCCGCCGGCCTGGCCGATCAGCTCGGGCATGAGCGAGATGTGGATCGCGTCCTGCGCGGTCTCGCCGGCCAGCACGCGGATGGCGTGGTCGACCTGGTCGATGCCGTAGCGGTGGGTGGCCAGCTTCTCCAGCGGGAAGCGGCGGGAGGCGAGCTGGTCGAGGGCGAGCTCACATGCCTTGAACGAGTGACCGCGAGCGCTCTTGATGGTGATCGCCTTCTCGGTCAGCTTCTTGACCGGGAAGTCGGGGAAGGCGGCCAGCTCGCCCTGGATGAGGAGCGTGCCCTCCCGCCGTACCAGCGCGTCGATCCCGAGCAGCACGGGTCCGGTCCCGGCGCGCGAGGTGCAGTCGAGCACGAAGTCGACCCCACGGCCGCCGGTGAGGTCCATGACCTTCTCCAGCGGGTCCTGCTGCAGGATGTCGATGACGTCGTCGGCGCCGAGCTCGCGGGCCAGGTCGAGCCGCGCCTTGTCACGGGTGGTGCCGCTGACGATGATCCGCGAGGCGCCGGCCTGCTTGCAGGCCACCACCTGGGAGAGGCCCTGCTGGCCCGGGCCCTGGATCAGCACGGTGTCGCTGTAGCCCACTCCGGCCGCCCGCAGCGCCCACTCGATCCCGTTCGACAGCGGAGTGACGAGACCGGCGAGCTCAGCGGTGACGGTTTCGGGCACACGGTGGAGCACGGCGTTCCAGGGCAGGTACATATACTCACCGAAACCGCCCCACAGGGTGCCCGGGTTCTCCGCCGAGGTGTAGCCGTAGCGGCGCGCGTCGGGGTTGGTGCGCCAGTCGGTGGCCTCGCAGTGGCGGTATTCGCCGATGCGACACCACTCGCAGGTGAAGCAGCCGACATAGTGCTCGACGAAGACCCGGTCGCCCTCGCCCAGGCCGTGTCGCTCCTTGAACCGGGCGCCGGCCTGGGCGATCACGCCGACGTTCTCGTGGCCCATGATCACCCGGCCGTGGATCATGCTCGGCGGGCTGGCGTACATCTTCACGTCGGTGCCGCAGATGCCTGCGACCTCCACCTGCAACAGGGCCGAATCCTCGTCGATCGGCGGGAGAGGGAACTCCTGCATCTCGGTCGTGCCGGGCGCGACGCGCACCGCCGCGCGCACCGTTTCGCTCATAGCTCTCCTTATGGCCAAATGGTAATGCCATTAGTACCATAGGCCGGTGCGCTACGTAACTCTCACCCGAGCCCAGGGTAACAACCGAGCCGTCATCGACGGGAGCGTCGTCCCCCAGGGCTTCCCGCTCGAGCTCGCCCAGGAGGCGGTCCTCGTCCAGGGCTTCCGCAAGATGGTCCGCAACCTGGCGTATGACGTCAGCGAGATGGCGCTGACGACCTACCTGTGCGCCCGCGAGCACGGCGTCCGCTTCACCGCGCTGCCGGTCTTCCTGGTCCGCGGCTTCCACCACGGCGCGATCCTGGTGCGCCGCGACGGCTCGATCACCGGTGCCAAGCAGCTGACCGGCCGGCGGGTCGGCGTCAACCGCGGCTACACGGTCACCACGGGCGTCTGGGGCCGGGCGATCCTGGACACCGAGGGCGGGCTCGACCTCGACTCGGTCACGTGGGTGCGCTCCGGTGACGAACACGTCGCCGACTACCGCCAGCCCGCGAACGTCGTCTCGGCCCCCTCGGGCCGTACCCTGATCGACCTGCTGAAGGCGGGTGAGCTGGACGCGGTGATCGGCGTCGACACGGACGACCCGGACGTCACGCCGCTCATCGCCAACCCCGGGCAGGCCGGCTTCGCCGCCCTGCGCGAGCGCGGCCTCTACCCGATCAACCATCTCGTCGTCGTCAAGGACGACGTCCTGGCCGCCGAGCCCAGGATCGCCGCCGCCGTCTTCGAGGCCTTCGCCGAGTCCAAGCGACGCTACGTCGAGCGGCTCCGCTCCGGGACGGTGGAGAACGCCAGCGACCGGATGTACGCCCGCGTGCTGGCCGAGACCGGCGCGGACCCGTTGCCGTACGGGCTCGAGCCCAACCGGGCCGTCCTGGAGGAGCTCATGGGCCACGCCGTGCGGCAGCACATCCTCGCCGCGCCGGTCCGGCTCGAAGACCTCTTCGCGCCCTCCACCCTCGACCTGGCGGGCTGAGACATGCGAGTCGTGATCGCGGCCGACCACAACGGCGTCCTGCTCAAGAGCCGGCTGGCTGGCTGGCTCATGGCGCGCGGCCACCTCGTCGACGACGTCGGTGCCCACACGACCGACATCGTCGACTATCCGCCGCTGTGCGCCGAGGTCGGGCGGCGGGTGGCCGCGGGACACGACGACCTCGGCATCGTCATCGGCGGAAGCGGCCAGGGCGAGGTGATCGCCTGCAATAAGATGCGCGGCGTGCGCGCCGGGCTGGCCTACAGCCGCTTCGCGGTCGAGATCTCCCGTGGCAACAACGATGCCAACGTGATGGTGCTCGGCACCAAGGTCCTCGGCGACGACGAGGCCGAGGAACTGCTCGCGCTGTGGCTCGGCACGCCCTTCAAGGGCGGCGTGCACGCGGCCCGCGTGGCGCAGATCAGCGCACTCGAACAGCAGGGCTGATCATCTGTCGTGGGACCGGAGGAACTCCAGGATGCGGGCCGGTGCCGTCTCCGCCGTCTGCTCGACCACCGGAACGTCCCAGTACTCGTGGACGGGCAGGCACTCCTCGAGGTAGCGCGCGGCCGAGGGCGCGTGCGAGGCGTCCTGGCCGGGCACGATCAGCGTCGGCACGTCGAGCGCCATCAGCTCCTCCGGCTCCACACCCGGGACGGTGTCGCGGTCGAAAAGCCCGCGCACACTGCCCGTCACGATCAGGTCGTAGCGGGCCTGGTCAAGGGCGGCGTAGGCTGCGGCGAACACCTCGTCGGTGCGCAGCGGAGCCGCCCACGGACCGACGCGCGGGTCCTTGCTGAAGCCGGCCGTCGTGGCGCGGGCCAGCTCGACGACCGCGCCCAGCCCCTGCTCGGCGACGAACGCGAGGTGCCGCACGAAGCGGCGGTGCTGGGCCATCCGGTAGCGGGGCCCGCCGGCGGGGGAGAAGAGCACCATGCCGCGGACCCGGTCCGGGGCCTCGACGGCGAGCGCGGCAGCCGTCGAGCAGCCCACGCAGCCCCCCATCGTGTGGGCGGAGTCGATGCCGAGGTGGTCGAGCAGCCCGAGGGCCTGGCCGACGTACTTCTCCCAGGTGAGCCGCTCGACCTTGCCGCCCGACTGGGCGGCCTCCCGCCGGTCGAAGACCACGCAGGTGTAGTGCGGTGCGAACGCGTCGACGAAGCCCAGGTCCCGGTAGCGGCCGAAGCTGGTCCAGTTCTCCAGGCCGGAGTCGAAGCCGCCCGGGCTGAACATCAGCAGCGCCGGACCCTCACCCACTGTCTCGTAGCGGGTACGGATGCCGTCGAGGTCGACGAAGGGCATGGAGGCTCCTAGATCTTGATGCCGCCGCGGATCTGCCGACCGGCGCGGATGTCGGCCGCGCACTGGCTGAGCGCGTCGTAGGCGAGCCGGGCGACGTTGAGGTAGGTGTCCGGCTCCCTGTCGAGGTTGTCGGCCGAGTATCCGAGCGCCGCGGTCGTCATCCTGATCCGGCCGTCGAGCCACGGCCCGCCGCCGAAGCCGCCCAGCACGGGGATCGCCACCGCCTCGACCACGGCGGGCCCGACGACGGGACCGGAGTTGGTGAAGTTGAGCGCGACGGCGCCGGCCGACTCCAGCCGCCTCGCCTCGCCGACCAGTTCGTCCAGTATCTCCTCGGGAACTTGCACGGAACTGGCCGCCGAGTACTCGATGCCGTACTTGAGCGCGGTCTGCGGGGTGATCCCGAACTGCGCGAAGACAGGGATGCCGGCGCGGGTCACCGCTTCCACGGCCTCGGGGAAGTCCGCGGCGCCGTCGAGCTTGACCAGGTCGACGCCGGCCTCCTTGACCAGCCGGATAGCGGCGCGGACGGCGCCGGCCTGGCCCTGCTGAAGCGGGCCGAACGGGAAGTCACAGCTCAGCAGCGCGCGGCTGACGCCTCGCCGCACCGCCTTCGCGACGACGAGCATCTCCTCCATGGTGATCTCCAGCGGATGCGGCTGACCCCAGAGGTTCACCCCGACGGTGTCGCCGACCGAGACGATCTCGACGCCGACCCGGTCGGCGATACGCGCCATCTGGTAGTCCCAGGCGACGAGGCACACGCTCTTCTCGCCGGCGGCCTTCATCGCCTGCAGCGACGGAACGGTCACCTTGCCGGGAGCGGCCGCGGCGCTCATGCGCGGGTCGCCCTGAGCAGCTCGAAGAGGTCGTCCGCCTCGGCGGGGACCAGCAGGATGCGGGCATAGGGCCGGAGCGCGAACAGCGCCTCACTGGTCAACTGCCCCGGCGTGACGGCCAGGCCCGCCGTCATGATGCCGCGAACCTTGCAGGCCGCACCGATGGTCGCGGCAGCCTCGGTGTTCTCACCATTGGTGGAGACGAAGACGAGGGTGTTGCTGTCCTCCAGCTCCCCGACGAGCGGCACCGTCTCACCGGACATGGTGACGAGGCTGTGCCCCGGGTCGACGGCCGAGTAGAACCTCGCCTGCGCCCACTGCATCTGCGCCGCCTGGCGTACGATCTCCCCGGCCGCGGCGTCCAGTGCCACCACCCGGGTGTTCCGGGCGGCAGCCAGGGGATAGTCGATCCGGAAGGCCGCCTCCTCGGCGGTCGCCGCGCGAGCGCAGCTACTGACCAGGCGGGATTGTGTCATCGGCGTACTCCTCGGGATATCAGACGGTGGTCTGCGGGACGCCAGGCTTGGCGACCATGGCCTCGCCGATGCCTTCGACGAACGACTGGTCGGCCGGCAGCACGATGGCGACGGAGCGCACCTTCTGGTCCTGTGTGCGGTTGCCGACCGGCTCGGCGCCCTCCTGCGCGAGCGCCAGCGCCGCCTTGCGGAGCTTCTGACGTGCCTTGATGATGCCGGCGTCGGTGGCGACCAGGCGCTCCTTGGTGCGGTCGACGATCGGGCCCATCGACTCCTGCAGCGAGGCGTCCTGGAGGGCGATGCCCTTGATCCCGGAGTACGTCTCGCCGCGGCGCTGGGCCTCGCGGTCCATCAGGTAGTCGTTGTCCTTGTTGGCGAGCGGACGGTAGTTCTCGTCATTCGCGCTGTGGACGCCCATGCCGGCGCGCATGGCCGCGGCCTCGGCCTCGGTGAGCGGGCGGGTCGGGTGGTAGTCGAAGCTCCAGGCCCAGCAGTTCTCGTCGTCGATCGGCACCCAGAAGTGGCCGTGCATCGGGTGGTCGCCGCGCGGCGGCACCATCGTGAAGTTGGGCAGCACCCACGGCGTCACCCGCCAGTAGTAGTGGCCCTCCTCGGCGTTGCGCCGGGCGCCGATCAGCAGGCCGCCCTCGTAGTCGACGACCTCGAAGAACGGCTTGAGGTCGCCCTTGTTGTAGGCGTTGCCCCTCGACCCCTTGAACAGCGGGTCGCTGTCGAGGCTGCCGGAGTGCAGGAAGGTGACGTGGCTGGAGTCGATGCCGCCCTCGAGGGCCTGCAGCCAGTTGCACTCCTGCAACCGCTTGGAGGTGTACGCCTGCCCCTCCGGCACGGTGATGAACTCCCACTCCGGCAGCGGCGGCCGCTTGTCCGGGTCGCCGAGGTAGGCCCACAGCACGTCGCCGCGCTTGATCATGGGATAGGACTTCAGCTTCACGTTGGCGCAGAAGTTGCTGGTCTCGGGCTCGCTGGGCACCTCGATAGCCTGGCCGGTGTAATCGTACTTCCAGCCGTGATAGGGGCAGCGCAGGCCCCCTTCCTCGTTGCGGCCGAACCAGAGCGAGACACCGCGGTGGGCGCAGAACTCGTCCATCAGGCCGTAGCGGCCCTCGGAGTCGCGGAAGGCGATCAGCCGCTCCGAGAGGACCTTGACGCGGACCGGCGGACAGTCGTTCGCCGAGAGCTCCTCCGCCAGCAACACCGGCTGCCAGTAGCGGCGGAACAGGTCGCCCATCGGGGTGCCCGGTCCGGTCTGGGTCAGCAGCTCGTTGATCTCGGTGCGCAGCATATGTGGTCCTTTCGCCCTAAGGGATAACTATCAGACCATTAACCAGCTGGCAATGGCCGGGAGATGGTGGATGCTAGGCCTGGGCAGGGGGCACGTCGACGACCAGACCGTCGAGGTCGTCGGTGAGCTCGATCTGGCAGCCGAGTCGGCTGGTGGCGCGTCGGTCCTCGACGCCGAGGTCGAGCAGATCGTCCTCGAGGTCGCCGGGGCCTCCTACATGACCTGCGAAATCGTCGCGCACCCAGACGTGGCACGTGGCGCAGGAGTTGTTGCCCCCGCACTCGCCGATGATTCCCGGCACGCCGTTGCGGACCGCAGCGGACATCACCGTCTCTCCAGCCGCGGCTTCGACGACGCGCTCGTCGCCCATGGTGCTGACGTAGACCACTTTCGGCACGTACGCCTCCTTCTGGCATAATGGCCTAACCAATATACCTAGTCTCGTATTGGGTAGGTCAACCTTTGCCACGCGCGGGAGTTGACGTGCCGAGGTGGGCTGCCTACGGCTGTTCCGCCGGGACCCGGGCGACGGAATATCGGCTGACCCGGCTGCCGCGCAGGTAGTGGAGGCCCGCATAGGCGATCGAGACGAAGCCGCCCAAGGACAACGCGCCGACCGGCCCCAGGAAACCGGCGACCGGCCCCAGGAAACCGGCGACCCAGCCGATGTTGAAGTCGCCCAGCGCGGGCCCGCCACGCGAGGCCATCTGGTAGATCGCCGCCCGGCCTCGCATGGCGTCCGGAGTCTCCGGCTGCACCGCCGCCGGGCGTATCGTCGTCGCCAGCGCGTCGAAAGTGCCGATCAGCAGGCCGGACGTGAGTGCGAGCGGCAACCAGGGCGACTGGGCCGGCGCCAGGGTGGCGACGCCGTAGCCGGCCGAGGCCAGCACCGCCAAATCGGCGGCGACACACCGACCAGTAGCGGGCGAAGTCGCGATGGCGCAGGGCCGGTGGCAGTTTCATGAAAGCTGCTCTCGATTCGGCGGTGTCGCGAACGGCTCGACACGACCGCAATCTAGCAAATGATAAGACCATTTTCTCAATAGACCCATGGGCTGCTCTAGAAATTGGTTAGACCATTTCTTGGTACGATGTAGGCGGGAGACGGCCGAGATCGACGGACGAGATCGTGAAGGGGGCGCCGGCATGGCCAATGCGTCAGTGGGGCCATCGGATGGGACGCCGGGCAAGAGGAGCACCGCCGGCCTGTTCAGCCCGGTGAGCGTCGATCGCATCTCCGAGGTCATCGTGGAACAGATGCGGCTCCTGATCAGGGAGGGCAAGCTCGTCCCCGGTGATCGGCTGCCCAGTGAGCGGAGTCTGTGCGAGCGATTCGGGGTCAGCAGAGTGACCGTCCGTGAGGCTCTCCGCGTACTCGAGGCCGGCGGCCTGGTGGAGATCCGCGTCGGGGCCCGGGGCGGCGCCTTCGTCACCCGTCCGTCGAGCGAACGCGTCGGGAAGGGTCTGGCGGAGCTGCTGACCCTGACCCCGATGACCGCCCTCGACGTCACAGAAGCCCGGATGGTCGTCGAGCTCGGCATCCTTCCCTTGGTGGTGGAGCGCGCCACCGAAGAGGACATCGCGGAGTTGCGCGTCCTGGTCGATCAGGGTCTCAGCGCGCTGGAGAACGGCTCCTACACCATGGCGATGTCGGCGGCCTTCCACGTGCGGGTCGCCTCCTCCGTGCACAATCCGGCGATCGAGATGCTGGTGCACACGTTCCACGGCCCCCTGCTCATGTCGCTCCAGCAGGCACAGGTCGCCGCGCCGTTGATGGGCCTTCGGGGAGCCCACGAACACTTCGAGCTGGTTGAGGCGATCGAGCAGCGGGACGTCGAACGAGCACGCAACGTCATGACACGCCATCTCCAGCGCACTGCCGATCGCCTGGCGAACCCGGACGGCGAGGAGTAGCTCTGCCAGGATCAGCCGGCTTCGGCCAGGGCCGTGCCGTGGCACGGATGGTCCCGAGCCCGGCGCGGGTCGTTCAGCACCTCGGGCGCGGCGTCCTGGCGGAACCGCAGGACGGGCAGCGCCAACCCAGCCGGTTGCCGGTCCCGGAGTCGAACATGACGGGCCCGCTCGCCCCCGGCACCGCCGTGTTGGGCTGCGCGAACAGGGGGAGCATGTCCCTGTGCTGTGCCAATACTCGTGCATGGTGGTTGACCTGCGGTTTATCCTCGATCCTCGGGTGCTTCCGTCTGCTGTATCTGATCTTCGTCCGGGTTGTGGGATGGCTGATGCTGCTGGCCCGCAGCGATGCCTCGATGGAGGTGGAGATCCTCGTGCTGCGGCATGAGGTGGCGGTGCTGCGGCGCCAGGTCGCTCATCCGCGGCCGGATTGGGCCGACCGGGCGATCCTGGCCGCGCTCACCCGGCGTCTTCCGCGCTGGTTTCGTGCGCGTCGGATCGTGACGCCGGGTAGCCTACTGGCCTGGCACCGCAGGCTGGTCAAGCGGCACTGGGCCTACCCGCGCAACGCCGGCCGTCCGCCGATTGCCGAGGAGGTGCGTGACCTGGTCATACGCCTAGCTCAGGAGAATCCCCGGTGGGGCTATCGGAGGATTCAAGGTGAGTTGATCGGTCTGGGGCATCGGGTGGGGGAGGGCACGATCCGCCGGATCCTGGCGGCGGCCGGGCCCGGCCCAGCACCACGCCGGGCGTCACCGAGCTGGCGGCAGTTCCTGGCCTCCCAAGCCAGCGGCCTGCTGGCCTGCGACTTCGTGCACGCCGACACCGTGTTCCTCAAGCGGCTGTACATCTTCTTCGTGATGGAGATCGAAACACGGCGCGTTCACATCCTGGGCGTGACCGCTCACCCGACCGGGGCGTGGACCGCTCAGCAGGCCCGGAACCTGCTGATGGACCTGGGGGAGCGTGCCGGCCGGTTCAAGTTCCTTATCAGAGACCGCGATGGCAAGTTCTCCCGGGTCTTCGACCGGGTGTTCACCGGGTCTGGCGTACGGATCCTCAAGATTCCACCCCGTGCGCCGCGGGCGAATTGCTATGCGGAGAGGTTCGCCGGGACGCTACGGCGTGAGTGCCTGGACCACGTGCTGGTCTATGGTGAGCGGCATCTGCGAGGGGTGCTCGCCGAATTCGAGCGGCACTACAACGATCATCGTGCGCATCAGTCCCGAGATCAGAAGCCGCCACTGCACGAGCCAGGCCGGGTGATCGACATGAGGGCGCCGGTCCGACGGACCAAGGCTGTCTCGGGATTGATCAATCAGTATCGGCGAGCGGCTTAGCAATCTCTTGCATCCCAGGTGAGAGCCAGCACACGAGTATTGGCACGGCACAGGCGCGTCAATTCGGATCCGGTCAGCACACTGGCTTTTGATAGCGGGAAAGACGCAGTTCGAACCCCGTGTCGTGGCCGGAGGCTGTGAGAGCAGTGCCGCCGCTGGTCGTGGCGCTCCAGAGCCAGGGCATTACGTGGCGGATGGGGGACTGTTCCGGGCTGGTGCGGATGGCCTGCCGTAGGGTCAGGCGAAGGTGCTGAAGTTGGTCCAGGTCCGCCGTCGGATGGTCCACGGCTCGCTGTCGTCCGTCGCGAGCGGTGGCCTCGGCCAGAGTCATCGCCGTGTCTTCGACCGCCGGAGGTTCATCTCTTCTTACGCCGACCCGCTGCGCCCGCCAGTCAGACCAATTCGAGCCGATGCTCTCCAATGCCGCCCGCAACGTCGTGAGGACATGTCGTTCCACGTTCGTGCCCTCGCCCCAGATTTCTTCCAGTAGGGGGAGGATCCGTGTCCAGGTGACGTGCGCAAACCTGCTGCCGTCCCGGCTGGCCGGCGGCGTGAAGGTGAGCGGTGGGGTCAGGTATGTGAGATCCACGGCAAGGCCCGGATGATGATGGTCGGCGAGCGTGTAGTAACCGGAGAGTTGGCCTTGCCGGTGGCTTGACCTCTCCGTCTTCAATTCGATCATCCAGAGCCGTTCGTTCCACAGCACGGCGTAGTCGGGTGCTCCGCCCTGTTCGTCGTCATGCCGTGGACGCAGCTCGAACTCGTCCACGAACAAGGGTGGTCCGTTCCACTCGGTGGGGCCGAAGGACAGCTCATCCAGTGACCGAAGGAAGGCGGCACCCTGGGGCGACGGCCGGGTACGCCTGTTCCAGCGGGGATAGGGGCCGCCCACGATCAGCATGGTCAGGAGCCGCTGGCAGTATTCCTCCCGGCCCAGCCGTAGGCGTCCCAACAGGTGGAGAGGGTTCTCGATCGCCACGTCCTTCACGCTTCCATGCGGATGCCCGCACTGCGTGGGTTCGCTGGCAGGTGATGACGGTTCGTGATGGCCGACTTGGTTGACGGCTGTGAGCGCGAGAACTGGATCAGAGTGTGGTGGATGGTTGCCGTCGAGCGGCGACGTGGTGGTCCGGTATGAGTTAGATCTCGCCGAGGACGTGATTCGGCTCGCGTCGGCGCGACTGCCGGTGGACGCGGGCGTGGACCGCGCTTCGCTTCGGGGCGAATGTCTGGATGATCTTCTGCAACTGGTTGGCGACTCACAGGTGGCTGGTCCGGTCTTCTGACCGGAAAATGATCCACTTCAGCTGGGCAGGCGGCAGCGAACCCCAGCCGGTGATTGCGGGCTGGGGTTGGTCAGGGCCGGTATTGGTCAGGCGGCCTGGGTGAGGGTGACGGTGAAGCCGAGCGCTTCCAACTGCCGGATGTGGTTGCGGGCCTTCTGCCCCTTGTCGATGCGGTTGGCGTAGTAGTCGACGCCCAGGTCACTGAAGCGGGCGGTGGGATCGGCGAGCAGATGCCAGACGATGACGAGGATGGATCGGGCGATGGCAACCAGGGCTTTGAGTTTGCCGCGGCGTTTGACGATCCGCCGGTAGCGTTCGCCCAGGAAGGTGTCGCTCTTGGCGGCAGCGGCGGCGGCGTTTCCCAGTACGCCTTTCAAGTACGGGTTGCCCTTTCCGGTCTGACCGGATCTGCTCTTGGCCCCGGACTGGATGGTGCGAGGGCAGAGTTTGGTCCAGGACACCAGATGTCCTGCGGTGGGGAACCGGCTCATCTCCAGTCCGACCTCCGCGATGATCACCTGGGCGATGTGCCGGGCGATACCGGGGATCTCATCCAGCCGCTCCAGCGCCGGGAGCAGGATGTGGGCCATCTGGCAGTGGTCACACTCATCGGAGCCGCAGTCACAGCCGTGACCGTCTCCGTGCTGGGCAGCTTGAGCGGCGGGGAGGGCTGAGAGCTCCTGCTCGATCCGGACGGTCAGCTGATCGATCTGCCTGGTGAGGCCGTCGATCTGGTCCAGCAGCATCCGGGCGAGTTCAGCGTGGTGGTCGTCGAACTGGCCGGTCAACGCCTCGATCAGGGCGGCGTTCTTGGCTTTCATCTTGCCGCGGGCCAGATCGGCGAGCACTCGGGGGTTGCGTTCCCCCGCGATCAGCGCTTCGACCATGTCCCGGGCCGAGACGGTGTCCAGCTTGCTGGCCACCGACGACACCTTGATCAGCGAGTCCTCCAGCAGCTTTTCCAGCCGCTGCCAGTGCCGAGTCCGCTCTTGAGTCAGATCCACCCGCATCCGGGTGTAGTCCCGCAGCGTACGAATCTCTTTTGGCGGCACGAACGAGGGCCGCAGCAGCCTCTTCTCCGTCAGCTTGGCCAACCAGATACTGTCCAGTTTGTCCGTCTTCGGGCGGCCGGGGACGTTCTTAACATCGCGGGCATTGACCAGCTGGACCTTCAGGCCGTGCGCTTCCAGCAGATAGAACCAAATCCGCCAATAGTCGGAAGTCGACTCGACCGTGACTATCTCGATCCGCTGGCGCACCAGATGATCGGCGAGCTCGGTGACCGCGTTGAACGTGGCCTCAACGTCCCACACCTTGCTGAGGCGCCGGCCCGGCTTCGACTCGTGCGGCACGCGCATGCACACCTTGCCGGAGTCCTTGGCCACATCGATCGCGCAGACCCGCTGGAAGACCTGCTCGTGTTCCTCATCGGGGATTTCATGAGGCTCTCGCATCGCCACGCGAACCGTCCTCCATCACCTGTCGGGGGGTAGGTGGAGGGATGCCCGGGGGCCTCGGTCGGGAACCGAAATTCTGACCGGCGTGCTCGAAGCAACAGTGCGTGACCCTTCCAGGTCGGGCCCCGGCGTCAGACTAATCCACGGGCTCCAGATCCCAAGAAGACACCGACGTCGGCGGGCAACCCGACCCCATTTTCACGCCTGCGCGGACTAATCCGACGGTCGCAGGTTCGAATCCTGCAGGGCGCGCTTCTCCACCTGCGGAACCTCCAGCCGCGCCCGTGCGCTGGGGCGGCATGGGGCAGATATGAGGCAAAGCTGAGTCAGCCGCCGAGCCCTCGCCCCAGTGTGGACGCGGCTTTCAGCACCAGCCTGGCCGTTTCCCTGGCGGCTCGGTGGGCGACCTCGGGCAGCACCGAGACGTAGGTGTCGGCGGTCAGCACAATGCTGGCATGCCCCAACATCGCCTGCACCACCTTCAGATCGGTGCGCGCGGCCAGCGCCAGCGTGGCGGCACCGTGCCGCAGGTCGTGCAGCCGAATCGGCGGCTGTCCGGAGGCCGCCACCAGCCGGCGGAACCGACCGGTGAGGTAGTCCGGCCGCAGCGGCGCGCCGTCCGCGATGGTGAACACGTACCCGGAGTCTCGCCAGCGGGTGCCCGCCCTCGCGCTCAGCTCCTTTTGGCGCTCGCGGTGCCCGGTCAGCACCCGCACAGTCTCCGCGTCCAGGGGCCACCACCCGGCAACTGGCGGCGCTCTTCGGCGGCCCGGCCACGACCTGGCCGTCGGCGTGCACCCGCTGCTGCGTCACCGTCAGCTCCGCGGCCTGCGGGTCGACGTCCGTCCAGCGCAGCCCGGCTAGCTCACCGCGGCATACAGACGGTCCTGCGCGATGCCGGTTAGGAAGGTCGCGAGCTGTTGTTCGGTCCAGACCGCCACTGCCGGACGTTCTCCTGTTTGCTGCCACCGGGCGGTCCGCCCGGCGGTCCAGACGACCGGATGCGGTCGCCGGGGATGGGGCAGTTCGGCCCCGTTAGCCGGGTTGAGGGGGATCAGCCGGGCACGGACCGCCGCGTTCAGTGCGGTCCGCAAGGTGGCGTGGATCCGCACCACGGTCGCGGGCGACAACCGGCGGCCGGTCGATGAGGGACGGGACGCCAGCGCCGCGAGCAGTCCGTTGACGTCGCGAGAGGTCAGCTGGTGGAGCAGGATCCGTCCCAACTGCGGGATGAGGTGGAGGCGGATGTGTGTGGCGTAGCCTTGCCGGGTCGACGGACGGAGGGCGTCCTTGGTGGCCAGCCAGCGTGCCAGCCACTGTCCGAGGGTGCATCCGGCCCCTGCGCCGTCGTGGTCGGCAGCGGCCAAGGCTCGGCCTGCCGCTTGCGCTTCCTCGGGGTCGGCGTAACCGCCCTGGCGGACGCGCTGCCGCTGCCCGTCCAGGCTGTGTACCTGCACCGCGAAATACCAGCTGCCGTGATCGTCATCTACCGGCAGCCGCGGACACGTCACGCCTCGCTGACGTCCCGTTTCCGCATCCACGCAGCCGCATCGCCTGCTGACCTGCACACGAGTCTTTGCCATCTGTCCCACCTCCGCCCCCACGGTGTGCGACGAGAGACGCGCCAGCTAGGGCTCGCATTCGATCGGGGGTGACCTCAGGTCAAGTGTCCGGAGTACGGGGGGAAGCTCAGGGGTGTGGCGGTCGGCGCTGCCGCGATGGTCCCGACCGGGCACCACCAGGGTTTCCGTGCAAGGATCCCCCTCGCGGGGCGTTTCAGGCGTTGATGTGCGGGGCGAGCGCTACGGTGAGGAGGCGCGCGGGCTGCGCGTCTGCAGTGTGCATCTGATCACCCAGCCGAGGCCAGCGCTCGGCGAGCGGCTTCAAAGGCGAACCGGGCCGGGTCGAATTCCTGCGCGCTTTCTAGACCGGCCCAGCGGACATATTCGTCGTGCTCGTCGTGTTCGGGATCGGCCAGCACCAGACGGAGGTATTCGTAGCCTCCGATGCCGCCGACGTCCTCTGGTGGGCAAGCGCCCGCCCCGTCCACCAGCACCGGGTAACGGACCCCTTCCTCCGCGGTGAGGATCTCCTCCAGCACGATGTCATGCCGCCAGCTGTCACCCAGGTCGTACTCGTACTCAATGGTAGCCCCGACCTGTGCGAGCACCTCCGGCAGCGAGGTCTTCTTCTCGTCCAGAACGTCCAGGTCCCACTCGGGTGACGCTTCGCCGTACAGGACACCGCTCGCCGTGAACAGGTGGAGATGACGGTCCTCCCAGCCCATCGCCGCGACCAGGATGTCGTGCAGTCTGTCGATCGTGATCCCGGGTGAGACGAGCAGGCGCCGCCAGATCACCGGATCCGCACTCTCCTGGAGCGTCACCCGGATCTGATAGATCGGCTCTCCCGGTGCGGCCTCACCCAGGCTGCGCCGTACGGCGTTCACCGCCACCGGGGTCAGAGTCGCCGTCTCCTCCGTGAGCTCCACCGCGCCCAGCCGGACCAAGACGGCCAGCAGTCGATCGATGTCCTGGCCGGCCATCCGCCGCTGCGATTGCAGGTCGCGCATCTCGTAGTACGGCGACACGATCTCCCAGGCCAGCTCCCGGAGATCCGCAACGGGCACCGGCCCGCCGTACAACCTACGCAGCAGCGCCGGCCAGATGAGCGTGAACTCCTCGCCGACCAGCGACGTGTACCAGTAGGTTTTGGGGAAGAGCGCCTCGCTCATCTTCCCCAACGCCGTGAACGACGCCTCCCACAACCGCTCCGAGTCCTTCAGCAGTGGCGCCGCCTTCGTCACCGGCAGCAGCCGCCCTTTGACCACCCGGACCAGCCCAGCCGCCTTGGCCCATTCCACGATCAGGTTCAATCCGGGCAGTTCGGTGCTGCTCTTCGTCCGGAACACGCGGTCGCCGATCTTCGGGTCGATCTCGTCGCCGGTCTCCAGCAGCGCCACCAGCGCCCGCGCGTCCGACAGCGTCAGTTTCCCCGTCTGGGTCAGCTTCCGGCCTCCGCCCACCCACTCGGTGAACGCCCGCAACTCCTCCTGCATAGCGTTCAGAGTATGGCGCAGCGTTCGGCCTTAGCCGCCCGCGTCGCGCGAACGAGTCCTTCTGGCCCATGAGACACCGTAGGATCGGGTGCTGTGGCGAAGAGGCGTAGAGCGAAGGCGAACCCCACGCGGGGAGTCAGCGGCCATCCTGCCCGGCGCGCGCTGCAGCTCGCCACCCGTCAGCCCTCGCCCGACCCTCGTTCTGTGCTGTTTGAGTCGCTGATGGGGACCGCTGGGGATCAGTGGTGGCCGGACTCCCAGAATGCGATCATCGAGCGCCTAGCCGACCTGCCCGCCCACTCGCCTCTGCGGCTGGAAAGCGCCGTCGTCGACCTGGTCGGCGAGGAGATGTGGACGCGCACACAGACCGAGACCATGGGTTTCCACTGGGACCAGTACCTGGCCTCTCTGGCTGACCTCGTCCGCGACGAGATCCAGATCGCCGCGCGCACTGGCGGGCAGATAGATGACCTGTGGCGGATGCTGCACGGGCTCGCCGCGATGACCCCGCCGTCCAGCGGGGAGATGCTGCGCCGCGACCTCGACCTCGCCGTCCGCGAAGCCATCAAGGACACCACGACGGCCTTGGCCAAGGCTGGCATCGCTCCCGGGTGGCCGAGTGAGATTCTCCGGGCCACTCCGGCCGGAGAGCCACTGCTGCTGGCCGACGAGTACGGCTCGCGGTACGCGCTCCTCGCCCCCTTCGCCTGGGGCGAGGAGGACCCGCACTGGTACTGCTGGGACATTGACCGCTGCACCGGAGACCGGGTCGTGCACGCTGCCGTCTTCGCCTCACCGGAGGACGCCCTCGCCGAGTGGCGAGCCGCCGTGGGGACGCACGCGGCACCCGCCTCCACCCAACCGGCCCCGTGCGACCAAGCCACGGCCCGCAGCCTGTTGGATCCGCTGTGCCGTTCTGACCTCCTGGGCGGCCTGCTGCTCGGCAGTGAGTCGCAACAGCTCATCGCCGAGCGTTTTCGCCTGCGCCAGCGCGCCAGCGCCCTCTGCGAGTCGTTCGTTGTCGCTCCTGAGCCCAAGCCCAAGCAGGACCTCAACCCGATCATCGATGACTTTGCCGCCTGGCTACGCGATCGAGATGGCCACAGACCCGAACGAGAGGACATCGCCACGCTCGCCGATACCTGGTCCCGCCTCTGCGGACCCGGCTACTATGCCTGCTCTCCGCATCGGATCGAGCACACCGTGATCCTCGTCGCGGACGGATACATCAAGAAGTACGCCGAGGCCATACTCGATCTGCTACCCCAGTGGGTCGAATGGTGCATCGAACGCACCGGCCTGACCGGCGAACTGGCAGAGCGAGCCCGCCAAGCAGCCGCGAACAACCGGTGGGACGGATCCGACAGCATGGACCTGCGCCGCACCGAATAGTTGAACCGCTCCCGGATGTCCGGGCTGCGCGCCACGCTGGAAGCGCTGGCCCGTGCCGGCGGCGGCCGGACCGGCGCGCCCCAGGCCATCCACGTCGCCGACCGATTTCTGCGCCTGCCGATAATTACATCGGCCCAGCTCATGCCCAGTGAGGGCTTCGCGTGGTGTGCGCGAGTTCCGGTCATCAGGAGAGGATGGCGGGTGCGGCATGATGATTGGCCATGCTCCTTCGCCTGGCCTTACCCGACCGTCACGAACGCTATGGCCGCGCTGCGGCTGCTGACGATGAGTGATCGGGACAAGGACGTCGAGATACTTGCCCTGCGTCATCAGATCACCGTGCTTGAACGACAGCTCGGCGTCGGCACCAGGGTGAGATTCGCCCCAGAGGATCGGGCCTTCCTTGTCGCCCTCCTGGCTACGCTGCCGCGCGAGGTCCTGCGCCGGCTACGGCTTCTCGTCAGCCCAGATATCGTCCTGCGCTGGCACCGCGATCTGCTGAAACGGCGGCACGCCCATGCATCGTGTCTGATAGCCAAAGCGGGCGTTGTGTGAAATCTGGTGCTCGGATCCGTGTCACCAGACGCAAAGTAGCTGTTAGTAACCGGGAGTTCCTGGACGGGTTGGCATAAGCCATTAACGAGCAACTAGCGAGCAACGCGACCTGCGGAAACGCACCCGCCGCTGTTATCGGGCGGCGAGCGCCGGACTCATCCCCGAACGCCCGGACCGAAACCCGCAGTTGGGCACCGCGACCGTCCCCTGTGGCCTGCGGCAACGCTCTACCTTCTACCTTGCCTCTGGTGACACGGACCCGAGCACCGGGCCTGAGACTTGCCTGCTTGTCCCGATGGGGGTCCTCATGCGGTGAGGTCGAGGAAGTCCCGGACTACTGGCGCATGACGGTGCTCGGCGAGGTTGTCCCTCAGGTCGTCCAGGGTTGCCGAGGACCGCGCCGAGTCGACGCCGCCGAGGCAGCGGACAGCGTGTTCAGCGACCGCTACTGCCTGGTCCAGGTCGTGCAGCGCGAGATGGGCGTCTGCGGCGCGCGCCAGGTAGATGGCGTGTGTGCGCGGGTACTGGTCGTCTCCTGCGTAGTTGGCGTCGATCGCGGCGTCGAAATGGCGGATCGCTTCTCGGGGGTCGCCGAGTTGGAGCGCTGATGACCCGGCGATCATCTCGACTTCCCCCAGGCTGACCCAGTAGAGGTAGGGCGGGTCGTCGTCGTGTGGGCCAGCGGCGAGGTGATCACGGGCCTGGTGCAGGGCGCGGGCGCACGCGTGCCGGTCGCCGGCCTTGGAGTAGGAGCGGGCCGCGCGAGCGGCGAGCATCGCGCGGAAGTGGGGGGTGGCCGTGCTCTTCGTCTGGGCTTGAGCGGCCTCGATCAAGGCGACGGCGTCGCGCGGGTCAGCGGCGGTGTAGTGCTGGATCGCCCGGAACGACAATGCGTAGGCGCTGATGAGCGGATCACCGGCGGTGGCCGAGGCGCCCAACGCGGCGTCGAAGAACCGCTCGGCTTGGGCGTGGAAACCGTCGTCGAAGTGGACCCAGGCGCAGCAGCGGGCGGCTTCGGCGGCAGCCGCATACAGGCGGCGGCCGGTGGTGTCGTCGAAGCGGGAGTCTTTGATCAGGCCGACGATGAACGCGAACTCGGCCTGGGCCAGTTCCCGCAACTGGGCGCTGCCCAAGGCGTCGTCGAGACGACGCAGGCGGTCCAGGCGGGCCTCAAGATGATCGACCATGGGCGTGGTGATCTGCCGGCGGCCGGTCGGGGCGGGTCCGGCCAGCGAGGGCGTCTTGCCAGCCGGTGGATCGAGGCGCCCAGCGCGGCCGACGTCATCATCAGGAACTCGCGCCGGTCCACCGGGCCTCCCACTGCGAGATCGGTCAGCAGTTCTACCGTAGCTGTCTGATCGCCGTAGGCGTGAGTCCCTTTTGTCCGCTCGCACGCGGTGGCCAACCAGTCCGGCCATGGCAAGGTCTTCCGCAGATGGTCAGGGATGCCGTGAAGGGCGGCTATCGCCTTCTGCGCGGACGGCTCCGGGACGAAGCCGCCCGCTGCCCGAGGTCCTGGAGTAGAGGACGAACGTCCTTCGGCCGCCACCGCGCTGGTCATCTTGATGGGCTTTTGTCCCCTGCTCGGCTCACCGCTCCCCGGCGAACCTTCACATTTGTCAGGTACGTCGGCTCCGGGAGCTGGACCGAGCCATCCCGGACCGGTCCAGCTCCGCCGAGGACTCTGCGCTGGAAACGAGCGAAGAGCTCTGTCTTGTCGTCCAATCAAACGCTCTCCAAAACACCTCCAACTCGGGTTCGACAGTCCCAACAGGGCGGTACAACGCGCGACATGACAGGAAACGACGGAAGCGACCCGCCCGGGGCGCGGACTTCTGGAATGCCGAGCAGGCGGTACCTGCTCGCCGGGGGGACGCTCGCCACGGCCCTGGCTTCGGCGGGGATCTACGAGCTCGTCGACACGCTAATGGGGGCGCCCGAGCGGCCGACTCCGCCGACCCCGCCGACCTCGCCGGCGTTGCCGCCTGAGCAGTACGTCTTCCCGCGCCCGCGCGTCATCATGGACGACGGCTCCGGCGTCGCCAGCAGCAAGGGCACGATGGCCGTCGCGATCCCGCCGTTCCACGCCCATGTCATCACGGCGAAGCTGAAGGCGCCGGCACGGGCGAAGGCCTTGCAGGAGGCGCACCGGCACCTGGAGGAGGTGCTGAAGCGCCTGGAGCAGCAGTACCCGCCCGCCCCGAGCGGGGTGACCATCACAATCGCCTGGGGGCTCCCCTATTTCGAGCATTACATCCCCAGACTCGGGAAGAGTTCGAGCTATTTCGACGCTGGCACGCCGTACCCGATGTATTTGCCGGTGGATGTGACCACCTCGAAGGAGCTCGGCCGGACCGTCTACGCGCTGCAGCGGTCCAGGACGTTCCCAAGCGATGAGCCGCCCCCCGGCTTCGGGCCGGTCCGCCTGGAGGACAACGACGTCGCGGTGCTGCTGCGCAGCGACTCGATCACCAAGATTCTTGACGTCACGAACACTCTGTTCGGTACGAGAGACGGTCAGGCGGGTGACCTGTTCAAGGTGACCAGCATCCGGCGGGGCTTCACGGGTGGAGGGCACACCGGACGGCAGGGGCTGGCGAGCAAGCTGGCGACGCAGGCAGGCGTTCCCGGCGCGAAATTCATCCCCCGGCTGTCGCCGATCTTCCTCGGCTTCACCACCACGCTCAGGGACGCGGAGAGCTCCACCCCGGTTTCCAACTTCGAGACGTTTCCCGGCTGGACCGACCAGTGGCCCAACGGTTACTTCAAACAGGGGACCATCATGCCCCTGTCGCATCTGTTCGAAGACCTCGTCGCGTGGTACTCCAAGGATTTTCCGACGTTCGAGGAACGGATCCATGCCATGTTCCGCCCGGGAATCTCCTTCCCGCCGAACACGATCACGGCCGATCCGCCCGAGCAGAACGAGGCCGACGTCCTTTCCGACATCAAGAAATTCCACGCCTACGGGCACAACGGAAGCATGCAGCCGGTGAACCGCCTGCAACAGGAGTTGACCAGCAACTACGGTCACGTCTATCCCGTGGACACGGCCATCACGAATCGCGGGGACTTCGCCACGCTGGACAATCCGTTCCACTACACCTCGGACCCCGTGGGAAACCACTACAGCAAGCAACCGGCCCCCGGGCTGCACTTCCTGCTGTTCACCCCGACCACCGAGATCTTCAATCGCGTGCGCCTCGCCATGGACGGCGTGCTCCCCGGCGGGAGGAGTGCTCCGTTCTCGCCGCGCTCGTCCGGAGCGGGCCTGAACTCTGTCATGCACACGACGCACCGGCAGAACTTCCTGATCCCGCCGCGTTCCCGCCGATCCTTTCCACTCGCCGAGTTCCTGACCTGACCATCCTGCCCACGCCTGAGCGCGATGCCTGGCGCAGGCAAGAGGGGAGCGTGGGCTGGTCGCCGACCCATGCGAGTGCTCCGCCCAGTGCGTACAGGTCGGTGGCGTCGATGCCGGTCCGTGACGGCGGCCGGTTTCCTCGCTCACTCAGGCGCGGTGGCGCACTGTTCCAGGTCTTCCCCGGGTCGTGATCGCCGCAGGCGGGCTGGGCGCCCGGGTCCACCCGTGGGCCCGCTACCTGCCCAAGGAGTTCCTCCCCGTCCAGGGCCGGCCCGCCCTCGTGCACCTGCTGGAAGAGATCGCGCACACAGGCGCGATGCAAGCGGTGACGATCTACCACCCGTACTACGAAGGGTTCGCCGCCTGGGCCCGCCACGCCTTCGGCCCCAACGCGCACCTGCGCTACCGGCACAGGGCCGGCCTGCCCGATCTGGAACGAGGCCCGGCCGAACGAGTGACGCCCACGTTCATCGCTCAGCACGGCCGCTACGGCGACCTCACCTCCCTGCTGAACGGCGCCGACCATTACGCGCAAACGGCATCCGTCACCAGCGACGACGAACTCCTGCTCGCCTTCGGTCATGCAGGCAGGACGCATGGTGTTGCAGGCTGTGCTGTTGGAGCAGCGGGACCGGCCAGCGGTGCGGGACGTGCGCTCGCTGCTGGCCATCGAGGCCTGACCGGCGGGGCGTCGCGGAAGATGACGCCCCGTCCCGTGCAAAGGCAGCAGACGCCCGGTGATGGCGTACACCGTGGACACGATCATGAAACGTGATCCCAGGAGAGCAGGATCAGCCACTCAATACGTAAGCAATCAGAAGGATCTGTGACGTTGCGTGATACGAGCTGATCAGGCGTCGAGTGCGACGGGCGGCATCCACAGGTTGCCGGTGAAGGCGCGGTGGATCGCGTCGAAGGCCGACAGGCCGTGCT
>NZ_JBICRM010000028.1:0-134496 GCF_043197025.1 Nonomuraea marmarensis | reverse complement strand
AGTCAGCCTCGACCCGAGCCGGATCACCCAGATCGCCGCCGCGGCCCTCGTCCTGCTTCAACTGGAGCACGGACGCACCGTGTAAGGCGATCACGAACCGCCACAAGCGGTTACAGGGAAAGGTTCAGTAGGCTGCGTATTACTTTTGTGCGGGACCGATCTTCGATTGGCATTCCAGTACGCTCTCCTCTTTTGCATGAAATTTTTATGTGGATGGCCGATATGGTCGGCCGGTTCAGTGGCCCAGCGCGTGCTGAGAATTCTGGGGATTGGCGCGCACTGTCGAGGGCGAGGCCGTGTTTATAGATCGCGGCCGCGGGGATGATTGTCGCCATAATCGCCCATTTCGGGCGATTCGACGAATCCGGGAGGCTGACATGAACGGATTCCTGCCGTATCGCGAAACCACTCCGGGTGCTCGCGTCGGCGGCGTACGCGGCTGGCAGGCGGACATTCTCCGCGGCGAGTCGTAACCCAGTAAGCCGAGGTACTGCGGTGCGTAAAGGCCGCAGTACCTCGATCCACCGCAGTCTGGGCAATGCTCCGGAGGGGTTTGTGACGCGATTGTTCTACCCTGCCGCTTGGCGCAGCGATACGGTCGATGATCTGTTCGGATTTTTGGTTTCCGATCCCTACCGGTGGCTGGAAGACGCCGATGATGCGCGCGTGCGGGACTGGGCCGCGGCCCAGGATCGTCTCTTCCGCGCGTATCGCGCCGGATGGTCTGAGAGTCGATCGTGGGCGTTCTTGGTGGATCAGGTCTCTTCCTTCGGCGTGTCGGAGCCTCCGATGGTGCGTGGTTCTGTCATGTTCCTCGCCGAGCAACTGCGTGGGGATGAGCAACGCCGCCTGCTGGTCGTCGACGCCGAGGGCAACAGGCGGGTGCTGGTGGATCCGGCCGAGATCGATCCTTCCGGTCACACCGGGCTGTGCACCTGGTGGCCGTCGCGCGAGGGCGAACGGGTGGCCGTTCAGATGGAGGTTGCCGAGCAGCCGGGCAGCGACATCATGGTGCTGGACGTACGTACCGGCGAGGAAGTGGACGGGCCGTTGCCACGCGCCCGTAACACCTCGCTTGCCTGGCTGCCGGGAGGGGAGGCGTTCTACTACGTCAGCCGTGTTCCTGATGAGGAACTGGCCCCCGGCGACAAGCGTTTGCAGCGGCGGGTGCGGTTGCATCGGATCGGTTCGCCCTGGCAGGCCGACGCGGTGGTGTTCGGCGGAGAGGATGCCCCAGACCACTATTACGGGCTCACGGTCAGCGTCGACGGTCGCTATCTGGCGATCACCGCGATGGTCGGGCCCGCCTCACACAACGATGTGTACCTGGGCGAGCTCATCGATCCGCGAGCCCCGCACTTCGTCAAGATCGTGAACGGGCGCACCACACGGGCCCGTGTCCTGCCACGCTTTTTGGCGGACAACGATCTGCTGCTGGTCACCGATCACCAGGCCCCGTGTGGCCGCATCTGCATGGCGCACCGGTACGACACCGACCCGGCCGCGTGGCGAACCCTGATAGCCGAAGATCCCCAGGCCCCCTTGGACGAATGTGTGGTCCTGGATGACCCGGCACTTCCGCGGCCCCTGCTGCTGCTGGCACGCACCCGCCATGGCACCTCCACCCTGACCCTCCACGACCTGGCCAGTGGCGGTAGCCTCACCACCTTGCCCCTTCCCGGCGCTGGCGTGGTGTCATCCCTGTGTACCAACACTCCACACGGACGCCACGCATGGTTCAGCTACTGCGACGCGACCACACCTCCCACCATCTATCGCTACGACGCCACCAGCGGGGAGTTGGAACAACGAGTCGGCGCTTCGATAGCCGGGCATAGTCCACGAATCCGTAGTCGCAGCGTCCGCTATCACGCCGGCGACGGTACCGAGATCATGCTGTTGCTGTTCACCCCGGCTGAAGAACATCAGGGGCCCCGCCCCACCCTGCTCTACGGCTACGGCAGCTTCGGCATGCCGATGCGCCCATGGTTCTTCCCCACGGCGGCCGCATGGGTCGGCGCCGGCGGCACCTACGCGGTCGCCTGTGTCCGCGGAGGCGGCGAAGAAGGCCAACGCTGGCACGACGCCGGCCGCGGACCACACAAATACCGCGCGATCAGCGACTTCAACGACGCCGCGAACTGGCTCATCACCACCGGCCGAACCACGTGCGACCAACTAGCGATATTTGGCCAATCCGCCGGCGGGCTACTGGTCACCGCCGCCGCCGTACAGCGACCAGACCTGTACGCCGCGGTCGTCGCTGAAGGGCCGCTGTGTGACATGGTGCGCTACGAGCATTTCGGCCTGGGAGGCACATGGACCGACGAATTCGGTACCGCCTCCGAACCCGAACAGCTCCAATGGCTACTCACCTACTCCCCCTACCACGCCATCACCCCCGGAGTCCCCTATCCCGCATTCCTCCTCACCGGCGCGGTAACCGATCTGCAGACCGGAGAGGCCCACGTCACCAAAATGTGCGCGGCCCTGCAACGCGCCACCAGCAGTGACCGGCCGATCCTCATGCGCCGGGAACCCGACACTGCCCACGCCGCCTCCCCCGCGAGCAAAGAACGCGCCCTGGCCGCGGACATCCTGGCCTTCGCCGCAGAACACACCGGCCTGTCTCCGACGAAGACAACCGCTATGAGTCTTCACCAGACCGCCGCAGAAACAGGCTGAGAACAACCCGACCGCGACTTACCTAAATTAAGCGGCGGGTCGCGCCGATCACCATCCGCTGGTTCGTGAACGGCAATCACCTGCCGGCGTACGACGGCCGCAGTTTCGTGTCGCGCGCATGTCAGCCCACGTTCAGGTACGACATCCGAGCGGCGTAGGTCGAGTTCCGCACCTCCGAGGTCTGCCGGTCCGGCAACCCATGACGCATCGATCGTCCGACGTTCCCCGCTGAACCGCGACCCTCACCAGTCAATGCCAGCCTGGCCTAGCCTCAAGGTGCCATGCCAGCGGTGTCAACGGCCGAGTGCGTGCAACCCGGCCACCTGCAGCTACGTTTGCACGGCCACGGACAAGCGGTAAGGCGTACAGCAGGAAAGTACAGCAACAGGGCCACACCACACCTCACGCAGACATCCGTGTCACACACCAGAGCAGGGAAAGTAACGCTCTACGTCGTGACTGGCGCCCGTTTGCAAGCAGGAAGTCAGGAGTTCGAATCTCCTAGGCTCCACCTCGGAAGACTTACGCTTGCCGATCACTGTGAGGCGAGGGTGAGTGACGAACTGAGTGGCTGCCGTGTCTGGGGGTCACGTGCTCTTGTCTGTGGTGGCCGTCGTCCTGCGAGCACGAGAAGGTCCACGTCGTGCCGGCCAAGCCGGTGCAAGCCGCAGGAGCAGCGATGAACCAGGCTCCGCGCCGTCAAGAACCTCCTGGAGCTCGGCGGGTGTCCGCCTCCGCGTCAGCCTGGTCGGTCGGAAGCGCCGGATCGGCGGCCTCCCCGCCGTCCTGCTTGTGCGAGGCTGGTACCACGATCTCTTCGGTGTCCTTGTTACGAGTCACCCAGAGGTAGACCAGCGCGCCGACGAACAGCACGATCGAGGTCCACTGGTTGATCCGCAGCCCCAGGAACGTCACCGCGTGGTCCACCCCGCCAACCGGGTCGATCCGCAGCCCCTCGATCCAGAACCCCCCAACGTGTACCCGGCGACGTAGAGCGCGAACAGGCGGCCGTGGCGGAGTGTGAACCGCCTGCCAGCCAGGATCAGCCCAAAACCGAGCGCCACGTCCCACAGCGACTCGTACAGGAACGTCGGGTGGTAGAGCACGTCCGACTGGCCGCCGTGCGCCTGGTCGATCTCCAGGCCCCACGGCAACGTGGTCGGACTGCCGTACAGTTCCTGGTTGAACCAGTTGCCCCAGCGGGCGATCGCCTGCCCGAACGCGATGCCGGGCGCGACCGTATCGGCCACGGCGCTGAGGGACAGTCCCCGGCGGCGGCAGGCCAGCCACACGCCCACGCCTCCCAGAGCGACCGCGCCCCAGATGCCCAGCCCGCCTTCCCAGATGAACAGCGCCCGGTAAGGCTCCTTGATCGCGCGCGGGCCGAAGTAGGTCTGCCAGTCGATGATGACGTGGTAGAGGCGGCCGCCGATCAGGCCGAAGATCACCGCAGGAACCGCGATGTCGTTGATCGTGCCTTTCTCGCCGCCCCGGGCGCGCCAGCGGCGCTCGCTCAGCCAGACGCCGACGACGATTCCGAGAATGAAGCACAATGCGTAGGCCCGGATCGGGATGAATCCAAGATGCCAGACCCCCTCGGAAGGGCTGGGAATCAAGGCGAGGGGCATGTCGGTGACGGTAGCGGATGCGAGCTTACTTGGCCGCGTGCGTGACCTGATTGTGCAATTCCTACGGCTTGACGCGGTGTGGACGAACCCGGCAGCCCGCTGAGCGTGGCGGCATGATCAAGCATCGTCTGGGGTAGTTCGTCGCAACGCAGGTCAACGAGGCGCCGTTGGCATTACTAGCACCGTTCGAGCGTGAGCAGCGGCTCAGAAAACACAGGCGCTGGTGCGCCGGGATCTGCGGCAACAGCCTGCTCCAGGCGGCGGAAGCCGGCCTCCAGCTCGTCGGGACTGAGGTGAGCGAAGAACGAAAGGGTGCGCAGGCGCAGCCGTTCGAGCATGTCACCGCGGGTGCCGGAGGACGGCTCGGTAACCGTGCCGAAGCTGGCAACGCGCCAGTCGGTCGACGTGAACATCGCGATGACCTCGTGCAGCGGCTGAAACAGCGAGGCGTCCACCTCAAAGCCGCGGGGGAAGTGCTCCAGCCACCACGGCCTGGGATGGTGGTCGCTGAAATTCGCGCGCAGTAGCAGCCGCCCGGCGGGCCTGAGTACCCTGGCCAGCTCCCGGGCCGCCCGCGGCTTGTCCTGGACGTGGTGCCAGGACAAGAACATGAGAGCGTAGTCGGCGCTGCCGGACGGCACTGGCATGTCCTCGGCGGAGCCTGCCAGATACCGCACACCGGGATGCAGGGACTGCGCCTGCGCTATCTCGCGCATGCGGACCGACGGCTCGACGCCAGTGACCGGCCCGAACGCTCGCGCCAGCGCGGGGGTGTACCTGCCAGTCCCCGAGCCGACGTCCAACCCCGCCAGCGGACGCCGCTCGGGCAGCACCGCTCCGAAGGCACTGATCCATGTCTGTAGCTGCTGCTCGGAAAGCGCACGGCCACGCGCGTAGTCCTGGTACTGCTCCGTGTCGTAGTCGATCCGCCTCATCGCAGCTCCCGCGTCAGTCGGGCTACGGCAAACCGTCGGCCCGATATATCGAGTTGATACATCGGCACGATATGCAGTGTCGCGTCATGCCGCAAGTGGGGCATGGCGCTCGGGCGTGCCATCGCCAAGCTTGGCTGTGCGACTTTTGTCGGGGCCACGCTCTACCCTCGGCACTCCCGCTGTTACGCGGGGGGGGGGGGGGGGAAGTGTGCCTTGAGGGAGACAGATGCCGGGAAGGGTTAGCTCCAGTGCCGACCGTCTCGACGCTTGGTCACACGTCTGCACCACGGCGAGCGGCCAGGTCGCTTCAATCGACTCGGGCAGGCCCGGCGTGCTCTCCAGCCGTAGGCGACGTGAGGCTCCTCACGGCCGGTTCGTATCGGGGGCCGCGTTCTGAGGAGTAGCGGCACGAGCGTGACCGCGAACCTTCCTACTTATCGTGCTGTCGGCGCACCATCTCGGTGATCCAGATGGGCGCGAACGGAGACGTGCAGCCAGGGGAAGTCGGGTAGTCCTTGAGCACCTCCAGGCGCTCACCGATGTCGATTGCACGGGCGCGGTGCTCGGCGTGCTCGATCCCGATCTGAGCCAGGCAGTGGTTCATCGCCCACTGCAGGCGATCCGGGGCGTCTTTCATCTCCGCCTCGATGACGTCGAGCAGTCCTGCGAGGTCGAGGCCCTCGGGCTTCTTCGTCACGCCTTCGGTGGTCAGCGCCCAGCCGGCACTCGCGACCACTGGATCCGGATCGGCGGACCAGGCCAGGCGCAGCTCTTCGGAGTGCGGGTTCTTCTTCACCACGTAGTTCACGAGCCAGTCGTGCACCTTGGGTGTGCGCTCCTCACGCAACATGACGTCCAACTCGTCACGCTCGAACGCCTTCGGGCGGCAGATCAGGATCGCCAGCAGTCTCGCCGCGGTGTCATCCGTCTCCCAGAGCTGGCACGCGAGTTCCTGCTGCGTCTTCAGCCGCTTCGCGAGCGCGCGCAGCTTGCTGAGGTTCACACCGTGATCGTCACCGTGTTTCTCGTTGACCTCGCGTATCTTCGGGTCCTCGAGCTCGGCCAACTCGGCCATCACCTCGGCCATCATCGTCTCGGTCAGCGTCGTCTCGGCCACCTCTGCCTCCTGTCGATCACGTGCGAGATTCAGCCTACGACGGAAGTCGGCCTCCTGTCGTACACGCCGGTTCGGCGGCAGCCACCGACACGAAATCCCGCGTCTTCACAAATTTGCAGCAGTTCTCGGCACTGACCCTCGACTTCACTCCGAAGTACAGCAACGAGGTCTCACACCATCACACTCTGTCGGCCACGAACTGCTCCCTGAGCTGGGCGGCGCGGGTCTCAGGGGGCAACTGGCTCTCGTTTGCAAGCAGGAAGTCAGGAGTTCGAATCTCCTAGGCTCCACCAGGGAAAACGACTGATCATTTGACGGGGCGTTCGTGCCATTAGCACGTAGGGACCAGCGCTCCCGTGCTGCCGTGGTCACCTCCCCTCTTGCGCTTCCTCTTCGCCTTCTTCTACTCGGCCTTCACCCGCGCGGTGAGCGTGGTCGGGTCCTCGGCGATCGTTCGATGAGTTTGTGTCCGGACGCCGGTCTAAGTTCGTGCCGGCACACAAGCCGGAACACAAGGAGGAGAACACTATGGGCGCGATCCACATCGACCTGTTCGCGACGCTCGACCTGGTTGGCCAGGCGCCGGGTGATCCCGGGGAGGACCCCGACGGCTTTCCGTTCGGGGGATGGCAGGCGCCCTTGTTCGATGAGACGGTCGGCCGGCACGTCGGTGCCGGAATGGAGGGCATGGACGCCCTGCTGCTGGGCCGCAAGACCTACGACATCTTCGCCGCGTTCTGGCCGAACCAGGTCGACGGCGTCGACGGCGGGATCGCCACGCTGTTCAACAGCGTCCCGAAGTACGTCGCCTCGCGAGGCAACCCGGATCTGGGCTGGGCGGGCTCGACGCAGCTGGGACCCGACCTGGTGAGCGCCGTGCACGAGCTGCGTGACAGGCATGAGCACGTCCACGTGATCGGAAGCCTGAACCTGGTGCAGACCCTCCTGCACAAGCGCCTGTTCGACCGGCTCGACCTGTGGGTCTTCCCCATCGTGCTCGGCGTCGGCAAGAAGGTGTTCGACGGCGGTGCGGTGCCCGCCAACCTGGTGCTCCTCGAGCCGCCCGTCGCCTCGTCCAAAGGCGCTGTGCTCCTGCGTTACGGCCAGGGTGCGGGGACCCCCGGCACCGGGGACATGCGACGCGAAGACCGCGGCGTCGGTTCGAGCTGAACAAAAGTCAGTCATTCAATCGAGCAGCCCAACTCGGAGCACATCCAGCGGGCGCATAACCCAAGAGGATGCCTCCGGCGGGGAACTCAGCTCCGGGATGATCGCCCACGCGCCCGGCCGCTATTCAGCGGCGAGCGTGAGCCCGATCTTCCCGTCAGAGTGGCATCGATTGCAGCGGCAGTACAACGCGTGATCGTCGTGCCATTAGCGTGCCATTAAGGGCGTTCAGCAGCGGTCAATCACAGGCCGCAGGCCTCTTTTATGGCTTTCACTGGGGGCGGGTGACCGGGACTACGGCAACTAGGTGGTCCAGGCCTTTAAAATCCTTGGGATTGCAGGTGTAAAGAGGGAGCCGGTTCGCGATTGCCACACAGACAATCATCAGATCTGCTGTTCGGGGTCGAGGTTTGCGGCCTGAGGCAATGACGGCCGTCCACAACTGACCGTACTCGCGAGCGGCAGTGTCGTCGAAGGGCAGGGGATCGAATTCGGCTTCGGCGGTCTGCAGAATCTTCATTCGCTGGGCGAGTTCTTGTGCACCTGTCGCCACCAGGACGCCGACCGACAGCTCCGCTGTGGTGATGGCGCTGATCATCATCTCGTCGGGTAGTTCGTCGGGGTCGATCCCGGCGCGCAGGATGAGGATGTTGGTGTCGAGCAACCCTTGAGCATGGGTCATTCCTCGTCCTCTGCGGACTCGCGCCTGCCGTATGCCCTGTCGTAAGGGTCGTAGAGATCGTCGTTGACGTGGTGATCCATGTCCTCGCGATACTTACGGTCGTCCAGTCGCGGCATGCCGCGGGACACGGCAGCGAACTCGGCCCGCGAAACGGTCCGGCGCCGGCGGCGGAGGGGGACCAGGTCGCCGATGTGATGGCCGTTACGGGTAACGGCGTATCGCTCCCCACGTTCCAGGCCATCCATGATCTCCGCTGACCGGTTGCGTAGGTCGCGCTGGGAGATCTCGTGGGAGCGGTCAGGCTCAGGAGTGCTCACATTTTGAGTTTACTATGGGGTGCCATTTGGTGCTACTCAGTAGCACATCTCGAGATCTCTCACCCTCTTTCGCGAGCCGCCAGCCATCCGATCATCCTGCCCTTGCGGCCCCGTACGGCGAACGGGCGAGATGACCGATGCAGCTCCGAGGTCGTTTTCTGTGATCAGGGGCCACTCGGTGATGGCGGCTGATCATCGGGTGTGTCGGGCGTGGCGCTCCCGATGTCGCTGGCGGCTTGGGCCAAGGCGCGGATAAGTGGGGTTTCGTTGGCGGTACGCCAGACGAGCGCCGCCCGGCAGGGGGCGGCGTCGCGGATGGGGATGAAGGCCAGGCTGGGCCAGGGGTAGAACTCGGCGAACTCGGCGATGACGCCGGCGACGGCTTGGCCGGAGGACACGGCGGTGAGTGCTTCCTGCCAGGTGGTGACCTTGGGGCCGCGGCCGACGGGACGGCCGGTGGGGGTGCGGTGGGGATTAAGGACTTCCTCCATATAGGGAGGGATTGAGCGGCCCTGGACCACGGCGCAGTCGCCGAAGTCTTCCAGGCAGATCGAGTCGCGTTCGGCGTAGGGATGGGTGGCGGCGACCATCAGCACCACGTCGGAGACGTGCGTGACGGGGCCGACGGTCAAGTCGGGTTCGCGGACCGGCAGCCACAGGTGCGCCACGTCGACCTCGCCGGATCGCAGGAGGTCCAGCGGGGAGGGCGGCTGGATCTCGCGATGCTGCAGCAGGGCACCGGGGTGGCGAGTCTGGAACAGGTCGAGGATATGGGTGATCGCCAAGGAATACGGGCCGATGGTGCCCAGGGTCAGCGTTCCGGAGATACCGCTGACGGTGCTCTTCGCGGCCTCGATCCCTTCCATGATCTGTCGGTATCCGGCGCCCAGGTCCCGCTGCAACTGCTCGCCGAGGGAAGTGAGGCGTACCGCGCGAGGGGTGCGGTCGAACAGCGGCGCGCCGATGCGGCGTTCCTGCTTCTTGATGGCTTGGGAGATCCGGGCGGGAGAGACGTGCAGCCGTTCGGCGGTCCGGCCGAAATGCAACTCTTCGGCGAGCACCAAAAAGATCTCAATGTCGCGAAGCTCCATGATTCCCTTCGTTAACTTTCAGGTTAACGCTGCATTGCGATGTTTGCCGTTGTTCGGGTGGCCGCCCGCGCCGATCCTAGAGCCGGACACAACCGGGATCATCGTGTGGAGGAACGCAATGACGAGCCTGATGGGCAAGACGGCGCTGGTGACAGGGGCCTCGCGAGGCATCGGCCGGGCCATCGCGCAACGGCTGGCGGCCGATGGCGCGCTGGTGGCCGTGCACTACGGCGGTAACGAGCAGGCGGCCCGCGAGAGCGTGGAGCTGATCCAGAAGGACGGCGGCCGGGCCTTCGCGGTCCGGGCCGAGCTGGGCGTTTCCGGCGACGTGGAGACCCTGTTCGCCGCTCTGGAGGCGGGGCTGCGCGCGTGGAGCGGTCAGGTACGGCTGGACATCTTGGTCAACAACGCCGGAATCAACACCGGTGAGACGATCGAGACGATCACCCCGGAGGCGTTCGACCGGCTGGTCGCGGTCAACGCCAAGGCGCCGCTGTTCATCATCCAGCGGGCCTTGCCCTTGCTGAACGACGGCGGGCGCATCATCAACCTGTCCACCGGGGCGACCAGGATCGCGATGCCGGAGGGGCCGTACGCGATGAGCAAGGCCGCCGTCGAGGTGCTGGGCCGATCCCTCGCGCAGGTGGTCGGCGCTCGCGGTATCACCGTGAACACCGTCTCGCCCGGTCCGACGGTGACCGACATGAACCCGTGGATGATCGACAACCCGCAGGTCCAGGAGATGGTTGGCAGCGGCAACGCGATCCCCCGAGTCGGCCAGCCCTCCGACATCGCCGATGTGGTCGCCTTCCTGGCTTCCGAGGCGGGGCGCTGGGTGACCGGGCAGGTCATCGACGCCTCCGGTGGCTGCTTCCTCGGCCCGCGCATCTGACCCACCGTCCCCCCAGGCGCTGACATCCCCCATCGGCCGTCGTCAGCGTCCTGTCGATGGGTTGTCAGCGCCCCTACCGAGGCTCACACCTGTCAACCACGCCTACCCCTGCATCGGAACCTCATCATGAACAGCAAGACCTGGGCTGGAGCCCTGTCCGTCAGCCTTGCCCTGACCACCGCGGGCACGGCCGCCGCGGCCGCCGACTCCGACAGCCCGGCGGCCGTCGTCGCCGCGCTCAACGCCGCGGCCAAACCGCTCGCCTCCACCTCCCCCAGGGGAGGCCTGCACGACCTGGACGCGTTCGGCGCGATGGTGGCGGGTGCCAAGGTGGTCGGCGTGGGCGAGGCCACGCACAGCACCGCCGAGTTCTACACCCTCAACCACCGGCTGTTCCGCTACCTGGCGATCGAGAAGGGTTTCACCACCTTCGCGCGGGAGCTCAGCTGGAGCACCGGCGTGCGGCTGAACGACTTCGTCCGGTACGGCAAGGGCGACCCGCGCAAGATCATGCACGAGGAGGTGAAGGGCCCCTACGACCTGTTCGACAACCGCGAGTTCCTTGGCCTGATCACCTGGATGCGCTCCTACAACGCCACCCACAAGGCCAAGGTCCAGTTCATGGGCGCCGACCTGCTCTACCCCGGCGACGTCCTGTTCGACAAGGTCCTGGTCTACGTCAAGCAGTACCACCCCGACCTGTTGAGCGCGTTCACTCAGTTGTACGACGGATTGCGGCCGACGACTCCGAACGCCGGAGCGTACATGGCACTGGCGCTGGCCCAGCCGCTGGAGACCCGCCAGGACTACGCCCGGCGCGCCACCGAGGCGCTGAAGCTGCTCGAGCAGCAGGACTCCGACGGGAACGCCGAGGAGTACCAGTGGGCGGTGCAGCACGCCCGCGCCCTGTCCCAGACCTTCACCGACTTCGCCTTCGACCAGAGCACCGCCGAGGGACGCCGGCAGGCGCAGGTCTACCGGGACACCGTGCTGGCCGACAACGTCGCCTGGTGGAACCGGACCACCGGCCACAAGATCCAGATGTCGGGGCTGAACGCGCACATCAGCTACGCCCCGATCGACACGATGTTCGTCCCCGCCCCGATGGGAGGCGTCCTGCGCGAGCGCCTGGCCGACCGCTTCGTCACCGTCGGCACCTCCTTCGACCAGGGTGGCTACAACTTCCTGATCGACAAGGGCGAGTGCCCGGAGGGCTCGCTCCCGGCCGAGCGGCCCCTGACGTGCAAGGGATCGGTGGCAGCCGCCGGCGCGGACTACAACGAGTACGTCCTGGACCAGGTCCGCCATCGTGACTTCATCCTCGACACCCGCACCGCGCCCCGGGCCGCCCGGGACTGGCTCGCCGAAAGTCGCCCCACCCGCCTCATCGGCGGCGGCTTCTGGTCGCCCGACCAGGCCACCAAGGTCGCCCTCGGCAAATCCTTCGACATCGTGATCCACCTGCACAAGGTCAAGGCCGCCACACTCCTGCCATGACTCAGCAACACGGCTCCACGTGGCCATGCGGGCGGTCGCGACGTCGCGGCCGTCCATGGTGGACACCGCGAGAGTCGCATCTCGTCTGCGAAGAGAGGCCGATCGTCAAGGCGGCCATGCTTGAAATGTGGGCATGGCGTGATTCACACCTAGATCGTTTGCTGAGGGAGCATGACTGATGGCTGACAAGGAGACCAGCCCGAGAGCCGTCGAGCGGGTGGCATTCTTCTCCGATGCGGTGATCGCGATCGCGCTGACCCTGCTGGCTTTGGAGCTGCCGGTGCCCGAGGGGACGCATCTTCCGGACTTCGTCGCGTCCTTCGGCGAACATCGCGACGAGTACATCGCCTTCCTGCTGGCTTTCGTAGTGGTCGGGGGCACGTGGCTCGCTCATCACAAGCTCTTCCGCTTCATGGCTGCCACCGATACGTTGTTGCTGGTCATCAACCTTGTCACCTTGTTCGCGCTGGTGCTGGTGCCCTGGGCCAGCAAGACGCTGGACACCTCGGAGGACGGGTCGGGCATCGCGCTGTACTCGCTCGTCATGGCCTTGATCGGTGCTTCGAGCCTGTGGCTCACCCTGCATGCCAAGCGGGCCGGGCTCATGTATGAGGACACGCCCAAGGCGCTGTTCGACGGCATCTGGGTGAAGGCCGGGCTGCCGGGTGCCATGTTCGCGGTCTCCGCGCCCCTCGCGCTGTGGATCCAGGCCTGGGTGTATCTCATGTGGCCCCTGGTCTACGTGGGCATCGCCATCTTCTACATGATTCGGCGTCTCATGAAGCCGCGGTCTGCCGTACCCCCGGCTCGAAGCACACCTGCCACATCCTGAGGTCCATGCAGTGTGACTCCGTGTACGGGCGGACCCCTCTCGGCAGAGAGCAATCCACGGTCCCGAGTGTGGCGACGGTGTGGAGATACGGGGCGGGTAGCGTGCAGACGGTCGCATGGGTGGGGCACCGTCCCTACCGTCGCAGGTATGCAGACCGTCGATGTACTGGTCGTGGGTGCGGGCCTGGCCGGCCTGCGCACAGCCCGCTTGCTCGCGCTACGGGAACTGAATGTGATGGTGGTCGACCGCCGCAGGTCGCTGTCGACGGGCACCCGCACGACGGGGATCTTCGTGCGGCGCACCCTTGATGACTTCGACCTGCCGGACCACCTGCTCGGGCCTGGTGTCCGGGACGTGCTGCTGTATCCGCCGTCGCGGCGGGCACCGATCCGGCTCACCAGCGATCGGGACGAGTACCGCGTGGCCGACATGGCGGCCGTCTACGAGCACGCGCACCGCGAGGCGGAGTCGGCCGGGGCACGGGTCCTCTTGGGCGTACGGTATGTCGACGCGTCGATGGGTTTTGTGCGGTTCGCGGGTGCGGAACCGGTGACGGCCCGGTTCATCGTCGGCGCGGACGGCGCCCGCTCCCGGGTGGCCCGTGATCTCGGCCTTGATGTCAACCGGCGCTTCCTGGTCGGTGCCGAGATCGTCCACCCGGTCGCGTCGGGCACGGCCACCCCGGCGTTTCACTGCGTGCTGGACCCCCGGGTCGCTCCGGGGTATCTGGGCTGGGTCATCGACGACGGCCGGCATGCGCATGTCGGCGTCGCGGGATATCCGGATGCGATGCGCACCGGCATCCGCCACCTGCTGGACGCTTTCGCCGCGGACGCGCCCGGCCGCGCGGTGCCGGCCGGTCCGGTCGAGCGTCGAGGTGGTCCGATCCCGGTCGGCGGTGTGCTGCGACGGTTGGCGTGCCCCGCCGGGCTGCTCGTCGGAGACGCGGCGGGCGCGGTGTCGCCGCTGACGGCCGGTGGGTTGGACCCCTGCTTACGCATGTCCGAACTGGCCGCGGCGGTCGCCGCCGGGTACCTGCGCACTGGCGACCAACGCATATTAAGCCGGTACGACGGGGACGCGTTGCGGACCCGGTTCCGAGGCCGGCTGTTGCTACGCCGCGTGTTCGCCGGCATCCGATCCCCCGCCGCGGCAGAGGCGGCGGTGACCGTGCTACGCGGTCGTGCCGGTCGTGCCTTGGCGGCGCGCATCCTGTTCGGCGACGGCTCGTTTCCCGACGTCAACTCACGGCTCGCGGACCCGGCGATCGACCACCCATGCCAGTAACGCCGAGCGGGCGCAGGTGCGCAGAACAGCCTCGTCACGGTTCGCCGAGTCCGGCGCGGCGGGCCTGGACGATGGCGGCGGCGCGGTCGGGGGCCTGGAGTTTCGTCAGGATGGTCGAGACGTTGTTGGCCACGGTCTTGGTGCTGAGGACAAGGTGGCGGGCGATGCGGCTGTTGGGCCAGCCGTTGGCGAGCAGCGCGAGGATCTCGCGTTCGCGGTCGGTGAGCTGGGGGAAGGGGCCGGAGGCCGGGCGGGGGTCGGTGAAAGTGCGCAGGACGCGGCGGGCGATGTCGGGGCCGAACACGGCGTCGCCGCGGGCGACCGCGCCGATGGTGCGCACGACGTCTTCTTGCTGGGCTCCTTTGAGCAGGTAGCCGCGGGCTCCGGCGCGGAGCGCGGCGAACACGAACTCGTCCTCGCCGTACATGGTCAGCATCACCACTGCGATGTCGGGATGGGCGGCGGTGATCTGGCGGGTGGCCTCTACGCCGCCGATGCCGGGCATCTCGATGTCCATGAGTATGACGTCGGGGGTGAGTTCGATGGCCAGCACGATCGCCTGTTCCCCCGAGGTGGTCTCGCCCACCACGTCGATGCCGTCGACGGAGTCGAGCAGGAGGGCGAGCCCGTCGAGCACGATGCGGTGGTCGTCCACGATGACGACTCGCACGTCCTGTTCGTTCATGCGCTGCTCCCCGTGAGTGACAGCGGGAGCTGGACGAAGACCCTGCCGCCCGCGCCGGTGGGTCCCGCGCCCCAGGTCCCGCCGAGGGCGGTGGCCCGCTCCCGCATCGAGGTCAGGCCGACGCCGGGCGACCATTGTCGGTCGTCTGGGCCGTCGTCGCGGATCTCGAGACTCAGCTGGTCGGTGCAGGTGATGGTCACCTGGCACCGGGAGGCGGCGGCGTGCCGGGTGATGTTGGTGACGGCCTCGGTGATGATCCGGTAGGCGGCGATCTCCACAGCGGCCGGCAGTGGAGGGAGGGCTGAGGGTACGGAGAAGGCGACGGGGAGGGCGGCGTGCTCGAGATGCTCTTGCAGCGCGCCCACCAGGCCCAGCTCGTCGAGGACCGGAGGCCGCAGGGCGTACACGAGACGGCGCAGGTCGCCCAGGGCGGTGGTGAGGTCGTGCCGGACCTTGCCGAGCAGGACTTTGGCCTTGGGCGGGTTCTTCTCCAGCAGGTTGCGGGTGGCGTCGACCTTGGTGGCCGCGGCGGTGAGCATGGGCCCCAGGCCGTCGTGCAGGTCGTGGCGCAGGCGCCGGCGTTCCTCTTCGGCCGCGTTGACGATGCGCTCGCGCGACAGCAGCAGCGCCTCGGTGAGCATGACGTTGCTGGCGGCCACGGCGACCTGGCGGGCGATGTCCTCCATCAGCCGGGTCTCCCGGAGGTTCAGGGAGCCCTGGCCGGAGCGCAGGCCCACCACCAGCGCGCCGATGTCCCGGCCCTGGTGGGCGAGCAGAAACCTGGCGGAGGGGGCGTCCGGGCTGGGATCGCCGTGGGCGATGCGGCGCACGGAACCGTCATCCCCGAGCATTTCGACCGCCGCTGACGGAAGCCGGAGCGCCTCGGTGACGGCTTCGAGCAGATCGGGGATCAGCCGCTGGATGCTTCCGGCGCTCTCCAGGCGTGCGGCCAGCCGGCCGATCACGGTATAGGGCTCGTCGCGTTCGCCGTACAGGAAGCGGTTGACCAGGCGTTGGATCCGGAACCTTGCCGGGGAAAGGCTGAACGCGGCGCCGAGGGCGGCGGCGACCGTCCACGGCCCGCCAACTGCCTGGCCGAGCAGGGCGAGGATCGCAACCCCTGCCGCGTACACCCCGGCGACCGACGCGGTGAGCAGGGCGTAGACCAGGGTGCGGTTGAGGACGACGTCGATGCCGTAGATCTGGTTCGCCAGGACGACCGCGGTGATCACCAGGAGCATCACGATCGAGCCCACTGAGGAAATCATCTCTCCGGCGGGCAGCGCGACGACCGCCGGGGTGACCAGGATCGCGGCGAGATTGGTCACGGCCAGCCAGCGCAGGACCTGCCGCAGCCGGCCCTTGGCTCGCAGCCACCGGATGACCATCACGACGGAACCCAGCAGCATGCCGATACCGAACAGCGGAGCGGGCTCCCAGATGGGGAGGCCGGCGACGGCGAGCGGATTGGCCAGCGTGACGCCGGGCAGGGCGGGGAACGGCGAGAACAGGCCGTACAGCCAACCGGCGGTGCACAGCAGGACGCTCGCGGCGGCCGGCCAGCGGATCCTCCCCGCGGGCAGTTTCCCGTCGGGAAAGGTCGCCCAGGCCGCGATGAGCACGACGGTCTCCAGCGGCTCCCCGAAGATCGCCGCCCAGAGCGCCGGGGCGGCTCCCGGCAGGTCCTGCCCCTCGCGCAACGCGAACGTGGCCCAGCCGATGCCCCCGGCGGACAGGCCGTGGCCGACCGCGGCGGCCAGCGCCAGCCAGCCGAACACCACCTCGGGACGCCGCACCGCCAGCAGCCAGCCCGCCGCGGTGAACGCCACCGCCAGCACGATCTGGCTCCACAGATGGGCGCTGTCCGCAGGACTCGCGCCGGTGGTCAGGGCGGAGTGCCGGTTGACGACGGCCAGCACCCCGCCGAGCGCGGCCGTGCCCAGCGCGGCCGAGGCCAGCAGATGAGCGGCCCAGCGCCGGCGGATGCGGGCGCCGTCACCGCGCAGGTCGAACACCCCCACATTGTGCATCTCGGGTGATCCCGAAGGACCCGGGAATTCTTCCCGATCTCGCCGGGAACCCGTACTCATGCCCGCGGGATGCCGGGCCCCCGACGATCGCTGCAGCCAACCCCTTCGAACGGAGACGCCCACTCGACCGGTCACCCGGCAGGCCGAGACGACTCAAAAGGAGACCGCAATGCGATCCACCCGCCGCTTCACCGTGCTCGGCGCCGCCGCGCTCGCCCTCACCACCGTGGTCCTGGGCGTCCAGCCCGCCGGCGCCGCCGCGAAGCCCAAGACCCTCCACTACTTCGAGAAGCCCACCGGCTTCACCTACATCCCGGCCGGCGGGAAGCCGATCCACCAGCCGCCGTCCGGCCCGCCCAAGCCCGGCGACCGCATCGAGATCAGCGGCAACCTCTACAAGGGCGACCACAAGCACCACGGCGATGAGGTCGTGGGCACCGACCACACGATCTGCGTGTTCAACGCCGACCTGAGCGCCTACTGCGACGCTCAGGCAGCCTTCGGTGGCTCGATGCTCCTGGTCCACAGCAGCGGCGGCGACGGCGACTTCACCTCCACCATCACCGGAGGCACCGGCCGCTTCCTCAACGCCAAGGGAACCGTCCGCACCCACCCCGTCAAGGACAACGCCGACCTGACCATCCGCCTGAAGTAGACCTGTCGCTAACGAAGATGTCATGAAGTACGCGGAAGGGGAGCAACTCTGGTGTCAGCATGATGCCGGGGAGGCTCTCGGCCAGGAGGAACGCCGGCCCCCGGTGGGGGTCGGCGAGTGGGGAGGTACTTGATCAGCTCATCGAGTGTCGGACTGTCTGGGGACAGCAAGGCTACGGCTGTCCCCGCGTCTCAGGCACCGGGCAATCGTAGTGCGCCCTGAGCGACCTCGCCCCGGCACCGGGTGAGATCCAGGGCGCGAGCGCGTTGACCAGTGCGACCGTGCGATCGCCGGGTCAAGTGGCATATCGACAGGTTGAGTGGCGTATCGACGGATTCAGTGCATATCGACGGCATTCGCCCAACGTTTGGCTGCGCGCCCTCCCATGGCAAACCGCGATCTCTAGGTTCCTCTTGGTTGTAGATCAAGCTAAGGGAGACCGACATGCACAGGCCCCCCGCAGTCCGGGCTCGCGGGATCACGAAGTCCTTCGGTGATGTGATCGCACTCGACGGCGTCGACCTCGACGTGATGAGCGGGCAGATCCACGGCCTGGTCGGCCCGAACGGCGCGGGCAAGACGACGCTCCTCGGTCTGCTGTTAGGCCTGGCGGTCGCGGACAGGGGCCGCCTCGAGATCCTGGGTACGCCGGTCGGGCGGACGCTCGCCGTACCCGACGGTGTCGCGGGCTTCGTGGACGGACCCGGGCTCTATCCCTCACTAACCGCGCGGCAGAACCTCTCGGCCCTGGCCTCACTGCGCCGGTACGACTCCGGTCGCACCGCCGGCGTCGACGACGCGCTGGAGCAGGTCGGGCTCACCGACGTCGCCGACGACCGGGTCCGGGGCTTCTCACTGGGGATGCGCCAGCGGCTCGGGCTGGCCGCCGCGGTGCTCACCACACCGCGACTGCTCGTCCTCGACGAGCCGGCCAACGGCCTGGACCCCGCCGGCAAGCACCACGTGCACCGCGTCATCACCGAACTCTCCGCGGACGGGACCGCGGTGTTCCTCTCCAGCCATCGGATGGACGACCTCGCCGCGCTGTGCTCCGAGGTCACCATCCTCGCCACCGGACGGGTCGTCTTCTCCGGGCCGGTGAGCAAGCTCGCCGCCGAGAGCGGCGAGCTCGACTACCGGCTGCTCACCTCCGACCCGGCGGCCGCCCACCGGCTGGCGTCAGAGACGCCCGGGCTCCGCGTCGTGCCCAGCGGCGACCCCGGTCAACGGCCGGACGTCGTCGTCCGCGGGCCGGTGCCGGCCCTCGACGAGCTGGTCGTGCGGCTCGTGCGAGCCGGCGTAGCGCTCCGAGAGCTGGGGCCCGTGGTGGCGCCGCTCGAGGCCGCGTTCCTGGCCCTGACCGGGACCGGCACCGTACCCGCGCGGACCGACCAGGAGGACCCGCGATGACCGCGACCGTCGCCCGACCCCGGGCCGGCGCCCGGCCGGCGCCCGTGCTGCACGGCTACCGGTTCGAGCTGGTCAAGCTGCTCTCCCAGTGGCGGATCCGCCTGCTGCTGCTCGCCTGCTGGATCGGCCCCGCGGCCTTCGTGGCCGTGGTGAGCCTGCAGAGCTCGCTACCCTCCGACACGGTCTTCGGCCGCTGGATGAACGCGACCGGCTGGGCGGGGTCGCTGGTCGTGCTGGACTTCTCGTGCAGCTGGGCGCTCCCGCTGCTGACGGCGCTGGTCGCCGGGGACGTCTTCGCCGTCGAGGACCGGCTGGGCACCTGGCGCCACCTCCTCATGGCGGTCCGCTCCCCCCGGCGGATCTTCGTGGCGAAAACCCTTGCCAGCCTCACCGTGATCCTGCTGCTGGTGGCCGGACTGACCGCGTCGGGCATCGCCGGCGGCCTGGCCGCGGTCGGCAACCGACCGCTCGCCGGCCTGGACGGCCAGCTCCTCGCCCCGGCGGACGCGGCCGGCACGGTCCTGCTTGCGTGGGCGTGCGCGTTGGCGCCGACGCTGGCGTTCGCCGCGGTCGGCCTCCTCGGCTCGGTCGCCCTGGGCCGCTCTCCGATGGGGCTGCTGATGCCCGCGCTGCTCGCCTTCGCGCTGCAGCTCGCACAGTTGCTCCCGCTGCCGGTGGTCGTGCGGCTGGCCCTGCCGAGCGAGGCCTTCCTCGCCTGGCGCGGGCTCTTCACCAGCCCGGCCCAGGCGGGCCCCCTCCTCATCGGCCTCGCGGTGAGCCTCGCGTGGGCGGTCATCGCCACCGCGCTGGCCTACCGCCTGTTCCTGCGCCGCGACTTCACCGACCTGACATACGACGGGTCGGGCCGGCACGTCCTCGTGGCGGCGGTCCTGCCGCTGGCCGCGCTGGTCGCCCTCACCGTCGGCGTGATCGCCGGCGCGACCCCGGCCACGGGCTCGGGGATCGAGAGGGGGAAGCTGCAGGACTCGCTCGCCACGGCGTACGCCCACCTCTACCGGCTGCAGACGCAGGAGCTCCATCGTCCCGACGTCACGGAGGCCCAGCTGCAGGCCACCGCGTCCTGCGACAAGGGCGGCTCCCGGGTCCTCGACCAGGGACCGGGCAACGACTGGCGGTGCGTCGTCTCCTGGCACCTCCCCGGCGCGACCGCCGTGGGCACCGCCATCTACCAGCTCGACGTCACCGCGGACGGGCGGTACGTCGCCGACGGAGACGGACCGAAGGAGGTGAACGGCTACTTCCAGGTGCGCACCCCGACCGGGGACGCGCCCAACCCCCTGTGGCAGTTCGACGGGAACGTCGACCTGCTCGCAAGCACCCTTAAGGAATGATTCATGCACGTCAAGCGCCAGCGCGTCGCGAAGGACCGTCTCGGGCTCTTCGATCGACGCACCGGCCGCCGGATCCGCCTGGTGGTGGCCGGCACCGCAGCTCTCGCCGTCGCCAGCGGGGGCATCGCCTATGCCTCCACCGAGGTGTTCGGCAGCAACTTAGTCGGCTCCACCACCGAGGCCGGCCTGCAGCTCGCCAGCGACCAGGTCATCAAGCCGATCGGTGACCGCCTGCTCGTCGACAACGGCAAGCTGCTTGCCTCGACCGTCAGCCCGGACGGCCGTTTCCTCGCAGCGCTCACCAACGACCGGTCGATCGCTCTGACCATCGTCGACCTGCAGAACTACAAGGTGCTCCAGCAGGCCGGGACCGCCGCGACCGCCGGTGCGCGCATCTCCAGCAACAACGTCGGGCAGGAGGGGCCGGCCTACTCCCCGGACGGCAAGACCCTGTGGCTGCCGCAGATCGACGGCTTCAACCGCTTCCCGGTGAACGCCGACGGCACCCTCGGCACCCCGACGTTCATCACCATCGCCGCGCAGGGCACGAAGAAGGCGCTGCCGGCCCAGGCGGTCTTCTCCGCTGACGGCAAGACCGCGTACGCCGCCGTCAACGGCCAGAACCGCGTCGTGGCGATGGACGCCGCGACCGGCGCGATCCAGCAGAGCTGGACCGTGGGCACCGCGCCGCGTGGTCTGGCGCTGGTCGGCAACAAGCTCTACGTCAGCAACGAGGGCGGCCGCCCGGCCAAGCCCGGCGAGACGACGATCAACTCCTACGGCACCCAGGTGCCGGCCAACCCGGTCACGGGTGCGACGACCACGGGCACCGTGAGCGTGATCGACGTTGCCAACCCGGCGGCTTCGGTCTCCTCCATCGACGTCGGTCTGCACCCGACCGCGCTGTACGCCGCCCGCGGCGCGCTCTTCGTCACCAACACGTTCGACGACCAGGTCTCGGTCATCGACACGTCCAAGGACGAGGTCGTCCAGACGATCGCCACCCAGCCGTGGCCGGAGGCCGAGGTCGGCTACGCCCCGAACGGTGTGACCCTGACCGAGGACGGCCACCTGCTGGTCACCCTCGGCCGGGCGAACGCGGTCGCCGTCTACCGCTACAAGAATCCGCAGGAGCCGGTCAGCTACGTCGGCCTGCTCCCGACGGACTACTACCCGGAGGAGGTGACCACCGTCGGCGACGACGTGGTCGTCACCAACACCCGCGGCATCGGCGAGCGCGGCCCAACGCGCACGATCAACAAGGGAGCCGGCACCACGCCGGCCACGGGCCACAACACCCACGACTCGACCGGCTCGCTGACTCGGTTCAAGCTGCCGGCCGACTCGGTGATCGCCAAGTCCACGGCCACGGTCTTCGCGCAGAACGGCTGGGACAAGCACGACGTCAAGCAGGCCCAGGGCAACTCCCAGCACGCCGTGCCGGTCCCGAAGCACCTCGGTGACCCGTCGACCATCAAGCACGTCTTCCTGCTGGTCAAGGAGAACCGCTCCTACGACCAGGTGTTCGGCGACGACCCGCGCGGCAACGGCGACCCATCGCTGGCGCAGTTCGGTGAGAAGGTCACCCCGAACCAGCACGCTCTCGCGCGTCAGTTCGGTCTCTACGACAACACCTACGCCATCGGCACCAACTCCGCCGAGGGCCACAACTGGCTGATGCAGGCCGACAACCCGGAGTACACCGAGTCCGGCGCCGGCTTGTACCAGCGCAGCTACGACACGGAGGACGACGCGCTGGGCCACCAGCGCTCGGGCTTCCTGTGGACCGGTGCCCAGGCCGCCGGCAAGACCGCTCGCAACTTCGGTGAGTTCACCCAGTTCTTGACCGTCCCCGCCGGCTCGTCGTGGCAGAAGTTCTACTGCGACGCCCGGAACATGGAGGCGACCGGTCAGGACACCACCATCAAGACGGACACCCAGTCGCCGATCCCGTCGCTCAACGACATCACGCTGCACTCGTACCCGAAGTACGACACCAACATCCCGGACATCTACCGGTACCAGATCTGGAAGCGTGACTTCGAGGCCAACGGCCCGGCCAACCTCAACATGTTCTGGCTCTCCAGCGACCACACCGGTGGGGCGGCGAACGCGGTCGCCCAGGTCGCCGACAACGACCTGGCCGTCGGCAAGATCGTCGACACCATCTCACACAGCAAGTACTGGAAGGACTCCGCGATCTTCGTGATCGAGGACGACACCCAGGACGGCGTCGACCACGTCGACGGCGCGCGCGGCCCCGTGCAGATCATCAGCCCCTGGGCCCAGCACGGCACCGTGGACAGCCACTACTACACGCAGATCACCATGATCCGCACCATCGAGCAGATCCTCGGGATCCAGCCGATGAACCAGAAGGACAGCGCCGCCACCCCGATGGCCGCGGCCTTCACCAAGAAGCCCGACTACACGCCGTTCAACGTGGTGCCCAACCAGGTCCCGCTGACCGACGGCCTGGCCACCCCGCCGGCCTGCGGCAACGACACCCCGGCTGCGGCGGGCGCCTCGGGGGCTCCCGCGCAGACCACGGCCTCGGCCGTGCCCGCTGACATGCAGCCCATCGTCGACGCTTGGACTGCCTGGCAGAAGGAGCAGCACCTGAGCGGGGCGAACGCGGTCCCGGACTACGCCAACCCGGCGCTCATGAACCACTTCACCTGGTACCAGGCGCACAACTGGACCACGCCTTACCCGGGTGAGGACAAGATCTTCACCCCGGCCGAGGTGCCCGGTGGCTACCTGCCGTCGCCGGAGTCCGACGGCTGACCTCCGCCCAACTCACACGACGGCCCACCGGGATCCCGGCGGGCCGTCTGCCCATAAGAACGCCTAACGGGAATCCAGCGCGCTGAACTGCCTTTCCGCTGATTGGGCAAGATCGGCGTGCGTCTTTGCAAGCAGGAAGTCAGGAGTTCGAAATCTCCTAGGCTCCACCTCGGAAAACGCACCCGCTCGGGTGGCGAGGCGTTGGCGTTTCCTGCACACTTCGGCGCGCGGCGCGTACGGTGGACAGCCGAGTGGAACAGCCGGATTCTCCCCGCATGGCGGAAGTCGGATCGCGCTGATCTTGCGCGGCTGCTTCCCGGCTTCATCGGCGAACTCCACGTTCAGGCCGCGACAGAGACAGGACCGGCCCGTGACTCGGCGCTGCGTTTGCTCATCTGGGCGTGCAGCGCGGCGGCATCGGATGTACTCAAGGCGTTCGGCCATCTCGATCTTGCCTGGATCGCCAGCGACATGTTCGCGCGCGAGCTGGTGGCGGATCTGCTGGAACGCGTCGGAGGGCGCGACGTGCGTGGCCTGGCGTGGCGGATGAACCTGATCTGACAAGGGGTTTCCGTTCGGAAACACTCTCGGCTGACAGCCGACCTCAACGTTCGGGGCATGGACGGTTACGGGTCCCTACCCCCCACGCGATCGCTCGCCCTATCAGGCGCTACGAGCAGTCCTGCTGACGAGGGCGCTATGACCTGGCGTCGGCAGGGTGGGCTGGCATCCCGCCGTCCGCGAAAGCGGGATCTCGGCATTGACCCGGAAGCCGCCGACCAGATCCACAATCCCATCCAGGCGGCCCTTGCAATCGCTAGTCGTGTCAGGGGGGTCATGCTTGCCCAGCAACATCTTCGACGGCCGATCCTCGGCGCTGTCATGCCCGGCGCCTACTGACCCCACGATCAAGGATTGGCGGCCGGTCGCATCCCGGCCCAGACAGGCAAGGTCTTTTCCATGAACCAGCCCCACAGACACTCCGTCAGCGTGGCAGGCGTGATCATCGATCCCGGCTGTCCGCCAACACGACGGCGTACGCCTACTCGGACCCAAACACTCACGGCAGTGACCTTGCCGAATTGTTCTTATGGGTATCAAGGCGGCGGCGCGGCGCGCCCCGGCACCCCGGCCCTCCGCCCGCCCGTCGTCCGGGCGTGCGGCCTGGGGCCGGTCCCGGACGGCGCGGGACTACGGGCCGGCCGCCGCACACCTGCCCCGCCGCACGGACCGAACGCTCCGGCCGAGGTCGCAGGAAAAGGCCCGTCTCTTTTATTCATCCTTGACTTATATAAGTCGTGGGTGAGATTGTTGGCCCCGTGCACGCGCTCGACGCGCTCGGCGGCGCGGTCGGCACCCCCGGCGCCCGTACGGCGTCGGCTCCGTACCACTCGGGGAGGTCGGCATTCGGCTGGAGCGCTTGCGCCGGTTCTGGAGCCGGCGCCTGGACGCGCTGGGCACCGAACTCGCGCGCGCCCGGCGCGAGCGCCGCCACCCGCTTGACGAGACGCCGTCCGCGGAGGGACGACCGGACTCGAACAACGAGGAGGAAGAAGAGGAATGATCGACATCGTCAACCAGATCAACGCCACCTACCGGGAGATCGGCAACCAGGCGGTCGCCGCCGGCCCAGGGCGCTCGCTGCTGCTGCGGCGCACGTACGACGCCTCGATCGAGGACGTGTGGAGCGCCTGCACCGACCCCGACCGGATCAGCCGATGGCTCACCCCGATCGAGGGCGACCTGCGGCTCGGCGGCACTTTTCAGCTCAAGGGCAACGCCGGCGGGGAGATCCTGCGCTGTGAGAAGCCCCATCTGATCAAGGTGACCTGGGGCCAGGGGGAGGGCATGCTCACCGAGGTCGAAGTGCGACTCGAGCCCGGCGGCGACGGCGGGACCGTCTTGGAGCTGGAGCACGCCGCGCCCGCCGCGATCGTCGATGAGATGGTGCGCATGTACGGGCCCGGCGCCACGATCGGCATCGGCTGCGGCTGGGATCTGATGCTACTCGGCCTCGACCTGTTCCTGCGCGGCGTCACGTTCGACCCGACGACCTGGGAGGGCACGACCGAGGCGAAGGAGTTCGCCACCGCTAGCTGCCACGCCTGGGGGCCCCTGGTCCAGGCCGCCTGGGGCACCAGCGACGACGACATCGCCGCGGCCGTCACGTTCGCCGTGCAGCACTACGCTCCCGAGACCGGCAGGGACGGCAACGGCTGACCGCCGCGCGGTGGGGCCGTCCTGTTCTCATGAGAGGAGTAGACCGATGACCGAGAATCTCACCACCACAGCGGCCGGCGGGGTGACGCGGACGCTGCTGATGTGCGGCATCGTCGCCGGCCCGCTCTACATCGTCGTAGTCCTTCTGCAGATGCTCACCAGGGACGGGTTCGACATCAGCCGGCACCCGGCCAGCATGCTGAGCAACGGTGACCAGGGATGGATCCAGATCGCCAACTTCGCGGTCAGCGGCCTGCTGTTCGTGGCGGGAGCGGTCGGCCTGCACCGGGTACGGGGTCCGGCGGGCCGGGGCGGCACCTGGGGGCCGCGGCTGGTCGGCGTCTTCGGCGCCGGGATGGTCGCCGCGGCCGTCTTCTCCGCCGACCCCTCCGACGGCTTCCCGCCGGGGACGCCGACCGGCCCGCCCACGAGCATGAGTACGCACGGGATGGTGCACTTCCTCGTCGCCGGGGTCGCCTTTCTCGCGCTGATCGCCGCGTGTTTCGCGTTCGGCCGGCGGTTCGCGGCGGCCGGCCGCCGCGGCTGGGCGGCCTTCAGTACGGTGACCGGCGCGCTCTTCCTGGCGGCCTGGATCTCGATCTTCGCGTTGCAGGGCTCCCGGGTGGCCAATGTCGCCTTCGCCCTCGCCATCGCGCTCGTCCTGGCATGGACGTCGCTCCTGGCCGCGCACCGGCTGACTCGGCCCGGCGCGACGGCACCGGCCTGACCCTCGGCGTGAGCGCCCTGCCGACGAGATCGGCTCCACCTGGCTCGCCGCCTCAGCGCTGGGCACCGGGATCAACATCGAGTCCAAGCTCCTGCTCCTTCGCTATGCGTTCGAGCAGTTGGGGGTGGCGCGGGTGGATTTTATGACCGATGCGCGGAACGAGCGGAGCCGCCGGGCGCTCGAAGGGTTGGGCGCGCGTTGCGAGGGCGTGCTGCGGAGTTGGTCACGATCATGGGCACCGGGCGAAGACGGCCTTCTGCGCGACTCTTCCATGTACTCAGTCATCGCCCCGGAATGGCCGTCCTGCGAGCACCATCTCCTGAAACGACTAGGCCTTGGCCTGTCCTGACGTAAGCCGACTGAGCCTGTTCGAGCTGCGGTGCAGAGCGGGTGGTCCGGCGCGGGCGTGCCGGGCGGGCCTTCCGAGGCAGAGCCCGGCGCGGGGAGCACCGGACCCGGCGCCGCGCAGCGGTGCCGCTTACCTTACGGCGGGGTAGCAGGGCACTGCGAGCTAGCAAGGAGAATCGCATACCTCGGGCAAGCCGAACCCGAGTTGCGAGTACAGCTCCAGTTGATCGAAGTACTCCCGATGCGTGACGATCTTCCCGTGGGCAACATGGGCCACACAGGAGCCACGAACGGCAACGCGGCGGCCGGTCGCCTCCAACTCGCGCCCGTTCGGCAGGAGGAAGAGTCCCTGATGCGTGCCAGTGATCGTCCACTCGGTGACGGCAGGATCGTCACAGGGAACCTCCAACCAGGGCGTCTGCTGAAAGTCGGGGAACGCCTTAAAGAACTGCTCCCAGAACCAGGCAATCTGGTCATGGCCCTCTAGCACGCCGGAAGGCGCCACCACCACGGCCTCAGGCAGGTAATTGTCGAGGATCGCAGACACGTCATGAGCGTTAACCGCACGATACAACCGGTGCTTGATCTCCCAGCCAGTAACCATCGCAACTATCCCTTCCTCCAGGACGGACGTACCTTCTACCCGCCAGGGGACTCGATGAGCACGGGACATAAGCCCCAACCGGGTAGATCTCTTTGGTGACCTGCGTCATGGGCATCCTGTCGTGACCGTGGGAGCCGGGGCCTGCCGGCAGCGCGGGAGGCGCAGGACGAAGCGGGCGCCCCGATCGCTGTCCTCGATGCGCAGAGTGCCGCCGCCGGTCTCGGCGATCTGCCGGGCGATCGGCAGGCCCAGCCCGGTTCCCCCGGCGTCCTTGTTGCGGGCCGCGTCCAGCCGGGCGAACCGCCGGAACACCAGCTCACGCTTGTCCGGCTCGATGCCCGGCCCGTCGTCGATCACCTCCAGCACCGCGACGCCGTGCGGGAAGCGCCCGCCGTCACGCTCGTCGCACGCGGCGTGCCGCACATTGACCATGATCGTGCTCTCGGCGTGCCGGTCGGCGTTGTCCAGGAGGTTGGTCAGCAGGCGGCCCAGCCGCAGCCGGTCGCCCAGCACCACCACGCCCGGTTCGAGGCGGCAGATGAGCCTCTTGGTCGTCTGGTGGCGCATCCGGCACTCCTGCTCCACCAGCCCCGCCAGGTCGATCGAGTTGTTTGCGCACGGCGTGCCCGCGTCCAGCTTGGCGATCATCAGCAGGTCGGAGACGATCGACTCCAGCCGGTCCAGGCTCACCAACATGGTGTTCCCCATCGTGGTCACGCTGGTCTCTTCGGGCGCCAGCAGAGCGTCCTCCACCTCCGCGCGCATCGCGGCAATGGGACTTCTCAGGTCGTGAGAGGCGTCGCAGGCGAAATGCCGCTGCTGTGTCATCGCGCGGTCAAGGCGGGCCAGGGTGTGGTTGACGCTGTCGGCCAGCTCGTGGATCTCGTCCTCGCCGGGCGGAACGGGCACCCGCCGGCCGGGACAGGAGGCGTTGATCTCATCGAGCTCCCTGCGGATGGCGCTCACCGGCCGCAGGGACGCGCTGACGATACGGTAACCGAGGTAGGTGACGGCCACCGCAAGCACGGCCGCCGACCCGCCGACCAAAGTGGCCAGCCACGGCTGGACCCACACGGGGATCACGGGAGAGGAAGCGTAGACCGTCCAGTTCCCCTCCGCCCGGTGGGCGGACTGCGCGACCACGATGTCACACTGGCCGCGCCCGAAGACCCCGCCACACACCACCGCGTCCCTGCTGTTTTGTCCGTCCGCGGTCAACGCCGCCATGCGCGGCTTGCCACGCAGCGCCGCGGTGGAGGCGACGATACGCCCGCGATGGTCGACGATTTGGACATTGCGGGACTGGCGCCGCGCGAGCGGGAAGTCCGCCTTGTCCCCCTGCTCCACCTTCATGGCCACGCGACCGCCGGTCGCGCGGACCTCCTTGGTGAGCGCACCGGTGGCGAAACGATGGACGGCGATCATCAGCACCACGGCCAGCAACGTCGACAGCAGCGCCGCCACCACGCCGGTGAACAGCGTGATGCGCGCGGTGATCGATCGTTTGTGGTTCGCTTTCATCCTCCAATCCCCTTCGGCAGGTTGCTCTCCCACGCCCCCTAGTGCGCGGGAGAGTGGTGTTGGGCTGGACATCTGGCCCGGGGGATAACGGGGGATGATGTTACGGTCCGCTTACGCGCCATAACTCTCCAGACCATACCTGCAGGTCAAGTGGCAGTCCAAACGCAAAGCCGGGGCAAACACGGCCACCGCCCTCAGGGCACGACCACGGCGTGTCCCCGAGAGGGGCCACAGCCGCCACACCCGATCCAGACCACGCTCGTCCGCACGCGGCGGTGCGGCACGTCCATAGGGACCTCGGTGAACAGATGTTGCGCTCCTTGAGCGTGCTTACATCCGCGGTAGAGCTACTTCCTCTACCAAGGATCCCTATGGCGGCACCCGCCGTCATCGATGCCAGCCCCCATCTTGGGATGTCAGACAGCCGGGTTGCCGACATTGCTGCTAGCCGCAATATGGAGTGGTTGGTCTCCCCTCCAGCTGTGACCGTTAGCGTCCACTCACGCCATTCAAATCGTCAACATGCCGGGGCCGTGGCGCCGCAGCGCTACGAATACCTGTGGTGAATAGTCGCCCGATCTGATCCCACCTGGGCCGAAGTAATGGTCGGACCTATGCCGCCATAATTGCTAGAGAGCGCTCTCTTGACAGCGGTGCTGATATTGCCGGAAGGTTTCCGTAAAGCTACATCCGTGATCCCGATGAGGTAACCCCCATGGTTCGCACCCCCCGCTCCAGAACGTTGCTCGCCATCGGTGCCGCTCTAGCCGCGGTGATCGCGCTGCTCGTCCCGATGACCGGCACCGCCAACGCCGCTCCCGCCCCAGGCCCGCTGGTATGGTCCGACGAGTTCAACGGATCAGCAGGCAGCGCCGTCGACCAGTCGAAGTGGCGCTTCGACCTCGGCGGCAGCGGCTGGGGCAACAACGAGCAGCAGTACTACACCAACAGCACCCGTAACGCCGCCATGGACGGCACCGGCAACCTGGTGATCACTGCCCGCCGCGAAAACCCGTCCAACTACCAATGCCACTACGGCACCTGTCAGTACACCTCCGCCCGCCTGCTCACCGCCGCCACCTTCACCCGGTCGTACGGACGGTTCGAGGCGCGCATGAAACTGCCCCGCGGCCAGGGCATCTGGCCGGCCTTCTGGATGCTCGGCGGATCGAGCTGGCCCGACAACGGCGAGATCGACATCATGGAGAACATCGGCCGCGAACCCAGCACCGTTCACGGCACCATCCACGGCCCCGGCTACTCCGGCGGCGCAGGCATCGGCGCCCCCTACTCGATCGGCGGCGCGTTCGCCGACGCGTTTCACACCTTCGCCGTCGACTGGTCTCCGAACCTGATCATCTGGTACGTCGACGGCAACGAGTACCAGCGCCGGACGCCGGCCGACCTCGGCGGCAACCGCTGGGTGTTCGACCACCCGTTCTTCATGATCATGAACGTGGCGGTCGGCGGGTACTGGCCCGGCTACCCCGACGGCTCCACCACCTTCCCGCAAACCCTGAGCGTCGACTACGTCCGCGTCTATGCCCCGCCCACCGGCGGCTCCTCCGGTGGCCGGATCACCGGGCTCGGCGGCAAGTGCGTCGACGTGGCCGGTGCCGCCACCGCCAACGGCACAGCCGTCCAGCTCTGGGACTGCAACAGCACGGCCGCCCAGAGCTGGACGTGGAACAGCGACGGCTCGGTGCGCGCGCTCGGCAAGTGCATGGACGTCACCGGCGCCGCCACGGCCAACGGCGCACAGGTGCAGCTGTACGACTGCAACGGCAGCGGCGCCCAAAGATGGACCTACAACTCCGGCACCGGCCAGATAGTCAACCCCCAGGCCAACAAGTGCCTCGACGCGACCGGTGCCAGCTCGGCCAACGGCACCCGGCTGCAGATCTGGGACTGCACCGGCGGCACCAACCAGCGGTGGACACGCGCCTGACGCCCCGCGTCTCGCCAAGCTGAAGGGCTCCCTCCGGCCGGGAGGGGCCTTTCAGCCGGTGAATATCGCATGCGTGGTTATCCGCAGATAGCAAGAACGCGCTCTCTCAGCCATCCATGTGATTCCCGGGATCGTCTGCTTTTCGCGGTGGCCCGATTAGGAAAAAGCCGTGAGAAAGACGGCTATAGAAGCAGGCTGAGGATCACCGTAAGCAGGACCGACAGCACGATGGATATGGCGATCATCGTCAGGCAGCCCACCCAGCCGCCCAGCGGCCGCACGTCCCAGTTCCCGAACCTCATGAGGTCCGCGTCTACCCGTACGAGAGGCTTCCAGATCCGCCGGGACCAAGACTTGGCCGAAAGTCTCTGCACCGGTGCTAAGACGTTGCGTGGATTTTGTGGTGCTTGTCGTGGGTGGACGAACTGTCGTCGTCTATGTGGTCGGCGTGGAAGAGGCCCTCGGTCAGTAGACGGCGTACATGCTCGTCCGCCGCGCTGTAATACACGAACGTGCCCTCGCGGCGGCCCTTGACCAGTCCAGCCAGGCGGAGTTTGGCCAGGTGCTGGCTGACTGCGGTCGGGGCGGCGTCGGCGAGGTCGGCCAGACAGGCGACCGAGGATTCGCCCTGCAGCAATGCCCACAGGATTTTGATGCGGGTGGGGTCGGACAGCAGGCGGAACGATTCGGCCGCCAGGTGCACCTGTTCCTCGTCGGGCATGTCGAAGTCGGGGAGCGACGTGTGCATGTCGTCAGCATAGCTCCGAGCCTGGCTGCTTGCGTATCTGCGTGCATGCGCAGATACGATGCTTTGGTGACCGTTGATGAAGTGACCGCCGGGGCGGCAGCCGCGCCTGCGAGGGGTGTGGCGTCGTGGCGCTCTGGTACGTGGTCGGTGGCCGAGGTGCGTTGGGCCGGCGTCGCGACGGCGTTCTTCGCCGTCGGCGGGCTCTGCCAGCTGGGCGGGGCGCCGCCGTGGCTGTGGTGGGCGCTCTACCTGGCCTGTTACGCCGCCGGAGGGTGGGAGCCGGGGCTGGCGGGGCTGCGGGCGTTGCGCGAGCGGACGCTGGATGTCGATCTGCTGATGGTCGCCGCGGCCATCGGTGCCGCCGCGATCGGGCAGGTCTTCGATGGGGCGTTGCTGATCGTCATCTTCGCCACCTCCGGCGCGTTGGAGGCGGTGGCGACGAAGCGTACCGAGGACTCGGTGCGCGGCCTGCTGGATCTGGCGCCCGAACGGGCCACACGGCTGGGCGCCGACGGCGAGGAGGTGGTGGTGGAGGCCGTCGATCTCCAGGTCGGCGAGGTGATCCTGGTACGCCCTGGCGAACGGATCGCCGCCGACGGCCTGGTCGTCGACGGCGCCAGCGCTGTCGACCAGGCGAGCATCACCGGTGAGAGTCTGCCGGCGGACAAGCGGGCCGGCGATGAGGTGTTCGCGGGGACGTTGAACGGCACGGGTGCCCTGCGGGTGGAGGTCACGCGTCCGGCGGGCGAGACGGTGATCGCGCGGATCGTGGCCATGGTGGAGCGGGCCGGCGCTACCAAGGCGCGGACTCAGCTGTTCATCGAGAAGGTCGAGCAGCGGTACTCCGTGGTCATGGTCGCCGCCACCGTGGCGTTGTTCGTGGTTCCGCTGCTGTGGGGGGTGGGGGTGCAGGACAGTTTGCTGCGTGCGATGACGTTCATGATCGTTGCTTCGCCGTGTGCCGTGGTGCTGGCCACCATGCCGCCGTTGCTGGCCGCGATCGCCACCGCGGGGCGGCACGGTGTGCTGGTCAAGTCGGCTGTCGTGCTGGAACGGCTCGGGACGGTTACCCAGGTTGCCTTCGACAAGACCGGGACTTTGACCGAGGGGCGTCCACATCTGACTGAGGTGAGGGTGTTGGCCGGCGACGTCGCTGCCGAGCGGTTGCTGGCCTTGGCTGCCGCCGCCGAGCAGGATTCCGAGCATCCGCTGGGCAGGGCCGTCGTGCAGGCCGCCCGCACCGCCGGACTGCCGATCGCGCGGGCATACGAGTTCGGCTCCGAGCCGGGACGGGGCGTGCGCGCTCGGGTCGACGGCATGCTCGTCGAGGTCGCCGGCCCGGCCCAACTGGTGGCGGGTGGCCGTGAGGCTGCAGGGCGGGGGAGTCTGCGGTCGGCTGAGGTCGAGCGTGTCGCGCGTGAGGTGGTCGGCGAGTTCCAGCGTGGCGGCCACACTGCCGTACTGGTCCGCATCGACGGCGTTCTCACCGGGGTCCTCGCCCTGGCCGACCGCATGCGGCCCGGCGCCGCCGCGACCGTGGCCCGGCTGACGGCGCTGACCGGGGCCGGTCCGGTGCTCCTGACCGGTGACAACGGCCCGGCCGCCGCCCGGCTGGCCGCTCAGGCGGGTATCAGGGACGTACGCGCCGACCTGCTGCCAGGCGACAAGATGGAGGCCGTCGCCGATCTGCAGCGGCAGGGCGCGCGGCTGGCGTTGGTCGGTGACGGGGTCAACGACGCTCCGGCGCTGGCGAGCGCGCACGTAGGAATCGCCATGGGAAGTACCGGCTCCGACCTGGCCCTGGACACCGCCGACGCGGTCATCACCCGCGACGAGCTGGCCACCATCCCCGCCGTCATCGCACTGGCGCGGCGGGCCCGCCGGCTCGTGGTGGCCAATCTCGTCATCGCCGCCACCTTCATCGGTGTCCTGGTGGCCTGGGACCTGTTCGGCGACCTGCCGCTGCCGCTCGGCGTGGCGGGACACGAAGGCTCCACCGTCATCGTGGGCCTCAACGGCCTGCGGCTGCTGCGCAACGCTGCCTGGCGCCGCGCCGTCGACTCCGGTCACAATCGAGGCTAAGCTATGACTGAATATCCAATCAAGTCATAGGGATACGCATGGCCGTGGCATTCACGGTGGCCGACAAGGACCGCATCACCGCCGTCCTGCTCGACACCGCCGAAGAGCTGTTCGCCATCCAGGGCTTGAAGAAGACCTCGCTGGACGAGCTGGTCGCGCCCGCGGGCATCTCCAAGGGCAGTTTCTACGCCTTCTTCGACTCCAAGGAGGAGCTCTACAAGGAGGTCATGGTCCGCAGGGCGCCGATGCTGGGCAAGGTGCTGGCCGCCGCGCTGGACCGGCCGCCGAGCGTCGATGCGCTGGCCGCCCTGATGCGCGGCATGATCGAGGTGCTCACCACCGACCCGTTCTACCGGCGGCTGCTCACCCGCCCCGACGAGCTGGAGGCGGTGGCCCGCAGGGTGGGGCCCGAGGAGATCGTCCGCGTCACGCCGCACCTGATGACGCCATTGCTCGAATACCTCGCCCGGGGGCAGGCCGACGGCGTCATCGTCGCGGACGCCCCGCCCGAGGTGCTGCTCGGCGTGCTCCGCACCGCCGGTCTGGTGGTGCTCAACCGCGACAGGTACGGGCCCGACCACGACCAGGTGGTCGAGGCCACCATCAACGCGCTGGCAAGGGGGCTCATCGTATGAGCACGTTGAAGAAGTACGCCCAGGCGGTCGGCATGTCCGATGAGGCGTGGCAGCGCCACGCCAACCCGTGGAGCGTCTGGACCAGGTTCGCCGCCATCCCGCTGATGATCGCGGCGATCTGGAGCAGGGAGTGGCTCGGCTGGTGGGCGCTGGTCCCGGTGGCCCTGGTCGTGGTCTGGCTGGTGCTCAACCCGCACGTCTTCCCCGCCGTCGAACAGCCCGGCAGCTGGACCGCCAGGGGCATTTACGGCGAGAAGCTGTGGCTGCACGACCGGTCACTGGTCACCGGTGACCACCGCAACGTGCAGCGGCTGCTCATCGCGCTGGGCTCGGCGGGGTTCGCGCTGCTCGCCTGGGGGCTGATCGCGCTGGAGATCTGGCCGACCGTGTTCGGCGCCACCCTGGTCACGGTGGGCCAGCTCTGGCGCATCGACCGGCTCGGCCAGCTCTACCTGGCGAACCGGTGACACGCGGGGCAATCAAGCGATTCAGCGGAGCCCCATGAGAGTAGGTACCTCATCATGACCACAACCTGGGAGCCCACGTCCGAGGGCGTCCTGCGGCTGCCCTCGGGCCGGCTGGTCCGCGGCCGGGGCCTGAGACGCCCGGTCCCGCAGGGTCCGCAACCCGTCTTCGCCCTCTACCTGCGCGGCCGCCGCCCACTGCCCGTCGCCTGGGAGCACCGATGGGTGCGCTGGCCCGACTTCTGGCTGCCGTCCGACCGCGCGGCCGCCGCCGACGCCCTGCGCGAGGCCTGGGAACGTGCCGAGTCCGAACGCGTCGAGATCGCCTGCGGCGGCGGCCGAGGGCGCACCGGCACCGCCCTGGCCTGCCTGGCCGTGCTCGACGGCGTCCCCGGAGACCAGGCGGTCGCCTACGTGCGCGAGCACTACTCACGCCACGCCGTCGAAACCCCCTGGCAACGCCGCTTCGTCACCCGCTTCGGACGGTGACCTCAGGTCTCCGGCTCCGGCCTGGTGAGCGTTTTGGCCGCCTCGACCAGCGCCGACGCGGGCTGGTCAGCCCACGTTGAGGGTTTCCCGCTCGGCCTCGGCCGACTGCCTGCTGGACGGCGAACGGCCGCCGAGGGTCAGCCCGACCGCCAGGCAGACCAGCGGGATCGCCGGGATCACGTACCGCACGTCGTAGGCCGCCAGGAACGGCGGCGAGACGACCAGCGCGAGCGCGGCCACCGCGGGCAGCAGCGCGTCCCACCGCCGCCGCACCAGTGCCGCCGCCAGCGCGCTGACCAGGGCCAGCATGAGCAGCGGGAAAGGAACATAACCGAACCGCTGGTACGCGCGCAGCCATCCGGCGAACGGCTCCACGACCCGGGTGGCGGCCGGGCCCCCTTCGTACGATTCGGCGACGCCGCGGACGGACTCGTTCAGGGGGCGCTCGGCGGCGGGCAGCTTGTACGGCGTCTTCTCGTCCACGGCCGTGCGCTCCCAGCGCAGCAACTGCGTGAGATCGGTTGCGACCGACGCCAGATATTCGCCCGGCTGCGCGAGGATGGCCTGCCTGGCGAACTCCCCGGCCAGCTGGTTGCGATTGGCCGTCCCCGGCACCTTGAGCAGCGGCGAGAAGCTCTCCCACAACCAGTGGGGCGGGTAGGGACGTTGTTCGACCGGCATGTCGGGGCAGAGCACGGCCAGCCGCTCGGGCGGCTTGATCACCGCGCAGTCGGCGAAGCTCATGGTCCTGGACCACAGGAAGTTCCCGTCCGCCTCGGTCAGGGCGAACTTGCCCTTCTCCACCTTCGTCCAGGTGGCGTACGCGCCCAGCGGGATCACGCCCGCCACCAGCAGCGCCAGCAGCGGGCGCCAGCCGTACCGCCTGATCAGCAGGTAGGCGGCGGTCAGGAGCAGCAGCGGCAGGCCGACCGTCCTGGTGATCCCGGCCAGCCCGAGCAGCATTCCGCCCACGGCCGCCGTCGCCGGGGTGACCCGCCACACGATGAGCACGATCGCGCCCGCGACCAGCACGATGAAGATCGCGTCAGCCATGATCATGTGTTCGAGCAGCACGAGGAACTCGTCGAACAGCAGCGGGGTGACCAGCAGGGTGGCACCCCAGCCGGGCAGGCCGCGTCGGCGCAGCAGCGCGTACACCGCGACCGCGAGCGCCAGCATCAGCAGGTGCTGCAGGACCGTCACCAGCGTGAGGCTGTGCGCGGGTCGCAACAGCGCCAGGAGCAGGGAATATCCTGAAGGTCGCGTCGTGCCCGGCGTCAGCTCCTCGCGCAGGAAGGCGAAGGAGTCGGCGTAGAAGAGCAGGGCCGGAGGGAACCCGAGCACCGCGAGCACGCGCAGCCCGATCGCGGGCAACATGGCGATGACCAGTGCGCGATGAGCCAAGGTGATGCCGCTTCCTCGTGTGTCCGGGCCACCACAATAGTGGCATTCCGGTCAGCGAGCAGGTGATCACACCGGCCGTTGGTACTTGTCTGAGACCATTTCCGAATGACATTCTGAAATTAGGGTCCAGCGCCCTGCCGTCCCCGCGCAACGGAGGATGTATGACAGTCGCCGATCGCCCTGCCATCGACAGAGACGCCCTTCGCCGGAAATATCGCGAAGAGCGCGACAAGCGGCTGCGCCCGGACGGCAACGACCAGTACCTGCGCCTGACCGGCCGCTTCGCGCACTACCTCGACGATCCGTACACGCCGGTCACCGAGCGCGCGCCGAAGACCGATCACGTGACGTTCGCGTTCATCGGCGGCGGCTTCGCCGGACTCGTCACCGGCGCGCGGCTGAAGGAGGCCGGCGTCGAGGACGTGCGCATCGTCGAGAAGGGCGGCGACTTCGGCGGCACCTGGTACTGGAACCGCTACCCGGGCGCGCAGTGCGACACGGCCTCGTTCGTGTACATGCCGCTGCTCGAAGAGACCGGCCACATGCCCACCGAGAAGTACGCGCACGCGCCCGAGATCCTTGAGCACTGCCGCCGCATCGGCAAACACTACGGCCTGTACGACAACGCGCTCTTCCACACCGAGGTCGTGGACCTCGAATGGATCGGCGGCCGCTGGCTCGTCCGCACGAACCGGGGCGACGCCTTCACCGCCCAGTTCATCGCCATGGGCATCGGCCCGCTCCATGTGCCGAAATTGCCTGGCATTCCGGGCATCGAGGAGTTCAAGGGGCATTCGTTCCACACGAGCCGCTGGGACTACGCCTACACGGGCGGCGACCCCTCGGGCGCGCACATGGACCGGCTGGCCGGCAAGCGGGTGGCCATCATCGGCACGGGCGCGACGGCCGTACAGTGTGTGCCGCATCTGGCGCGGGCGTGCGCGGAACTGTACGTGTTCCAGCGCACGCCGTCGTCGGTGGACGTGCGGGACAACCGGCCGACCGACCCCGACTGGTTCGCGCGGATGGCGACTCCGGGCTGGCAGCAGCGCTGGCTGGAGAACTTCACCGCCAACCAGACCGGCGGCCAGGCCGACGAGGACCTGGTGATGGATGGCTGGACCGACATCGCCCGCCGGGTGCGCGCCAGGATCGGGGCACTCGCTCCCGAGCACCGCACCGCGCCGAACATGCTGGCCGCCTTCGAGGACTCGGACTTCGAGAAGATGGAGGAGATCCGCGCCCGCGTCGATGCCATCGTCGAGGACCGGGAAACCGCGCGGAAGCTGCAGGCCTGGTACCGCCAGCTGTGCAAACGCCCCTGCTTCCACGACGAATACCTGCAGGCCTTCAACGTCCCCGGCACCCACCTCGTCGACACCGACGGCAGGGGCGTGGAGCGGATCACGGAGCGGGGAGTGGTCGTCGCCGGCAAGGAGTACGAGGTCGACTGCGTCATCTACGCCTCCGGCTTCGAGGTCGGCACGGACTACAGCCGCCGGGCGGGTTACGACCTGACGGGGCGCGACGGGGTCAGGCTGTCGGACCGCTGGTCGGAGGGCATGCGCACGCTGCACGGCATCCACGTGCACGGCTTCCCGAACGCCTTCCTCGTACAGCCGACGCAGGGTGCGAACCTCATCTCCAACATCCCGCACAACCTGACGGAAGCGGGCAGGACCATCGCCGTGATGGTCAAACATGCCCTCGACCACGGATACGACGAGATCGAGGTCACCGAGGAGGCCGAGGACGCCTGGGTCGAGCTGCTGCTGTCGGGCGGGGGCATGCTCCTGGGCTCGCCGGACTGCACCCCGGGCTACTACAACAACGAGGGCCAGGAGCTCGGGCTGCGCTGGCGGCTCAACGCCGGCTACCCGCAGGGGGCGATGGCGTACTTCGCGTACATCGACGGGTGGCGCACGTCGAACGCCTTCGAGGGCCTGGAGTTCCGCTGACTAGTACCTTCGTTCAGCATGAGCTACGACCTCTACTTCGCGCGCAGGGAGCCCGGCCAGTCCTGGGACGAGGTGCTGGACGCGGTGGACGAGCAGGACAAGCCCCTGCCGCCCAACCTGCCGGCCTGGGACAACATCGTCACCCAGACCCGCGAGCTGCTCGGCGAGGTGAAGATCTTCGAATACGCGCCGAACTGGGAGCTCGCCCACGAAGCCAGCGGCATCTCCGTGAACCACTGGGAGGGCGGCTGGGAGATGAGCGTCCCTTACTGGACGCACGGTGACGACGCCCGCCGGGTCGTCGACCTGCTGTACAAACTGGCGGCGATCGTGGAGCGCGAGTCCGGGTTCGAATGTTTCGACCCGCAACTCGGCCGCCCGCTCGCGGAGATCACTGACACGGCGAAGATCGTGGAGATGTTCGACGTCGTGGCCGACCGCTTCGGCCGCCGCTGAGCCCAGCGATCTCGTGCCGGGTGAAAGGTAAACCCAGCACTACTGTGTAATGTTCCAGCCCCTGGATACGGTCACAAGGTGCTCAACCGGACCGCGCTGGAGGCGCTCACCCAGCGGCCGCTGCCGTTCCTGGCGTCGGCCTGGCCCTGGCGTTGCGCGGCGTACCTGCTGGTCAGCGTGGTCCCCGGCGCGGCCGCCGGGCTCACCGCCGCGGCTGTCGCAGCGACCGCCGCGGCCTCCACGCTCGCGGCCGCCGTGGCGGGGGTGATCGTGCTGGCGCTGTCCATCCCGCCCGTCGCCTGGTTCGAACGCCGCCGTTTGCGGCTCGTGGACCCCGTGCCCGTGCCCGAGGCCCCGGACAGGCGCAGGCGGGAGGCCGGGCTGGCGGTCATGACGGTGCTCGTGATGTGGTGGATCGACCTGGTCATGCTCGCGTTCACCCTCGGCGGGCCGATGTTGCTGATCCTCTCGCCCGTCGTCCAGCCCGAGGTGGCGCCGCTGGTCGGCGGCGTGGCCCTGGTCGCCGGTGTGCTGTTGCTGCCCGTCGCCGCCTACACGGTCACGGCCTGGGGAGGCGCCAGGGGTGCCATGGTCAGGGCGATGCTCGCGCCGCAGGGCTCCGAGCTGAACGAGGTGCTGCGGTCACGGGCGCGGCTGGTGGACGCGTTCGAGATGGAGCGCCGCAGGATCGAACGGGACCTGCACGATGGCGCGCAGCAGCGGCTGGTCTCCCTGTCGATGTCGCTCGGCCTGGCCAGGCTCGACCTGCCGGACGGCTCGCCGGCGGGCAGGCTGGTCGAGAAGGTGCACGAGGAGGCCAAGCAGGCGCTGGCCGAGCTGCGCGAGCTGATCAGGGGCGTGCACTCGCAGGTGCTCACCGACCGGGGGCTGGCCGCCGCGGTACGCGACGTGGCGGGCCGCTCGCCTGTGCCCATCGACGTGGACATCGAGCCGGCCGGCCGGTTGCCCGCCCCCGTGGAGGTCACCGCGTACTACGTGGTCAGCGAGGCCCTCGCGAACCTGGCCAAGCACAGCCAGGCCACCAGGGGCGCAGTCACGGGCCGGGTCCAGCGCGGCACCCTGGTCGTCGAGGTGCGCGATGACGGCGTCGGCGGCGCCGACCCGGCCAGGGGTACGGGGCTGACCGGTCTGGCGGACCGGCTGGCCGTGGTGGGGGGAAGACTGTCCCTGTCCAGCCCGGCCGGCGGGCCCACCCTCGTCCGAGTGGAGATACCGTGCGCGTAGTGATCGCCGAGGACGCCGTCCTGCTCAGGGAGGGCCTGGTGGGCCTGCTCGAACGCTTCGGCCACACCGTGGTCGCCGCCGTCGGCGACGCGCCCGCCCTGGTCGCCGCCGTCACCGAGCACCGGCCGCAGGCCGTGGTGACCGACGTGCGGATGCCGCCCGGCTTCACCGACGAGGGGCTGCGCGCCGCGCTGGAGCTGCGCGAGCGGCATCCCGAGCTGGCCGTGCTGGTGCTCAGCCAGTACGTCGAGCAGACGTACGCGGCCGAGCTGCTGGAGTCCGGCGACGGCGCGGGCATCGGTTACCTGCTGAAAGACCGCATAGGCGACGTACGCGAGTTCGTCGACGCGCTCGACCGCGTGGCCGCCGGCGGCACGGTCGTGGACCCCGAGGTGGTGCGCCAGCTCCTGAGACGGCGACGCGACCCCCTGGCCAGGCTAACCCCGCGCGAGCAGGAGGTGCTGGGCCTGATCGCCGAGGGTCGCTCGAACGCGTCGATCGCCAAGGAGTTGTTCGTCACCGAGGCGGCCGTGGCCAAGCACATCGCGAACATCTTCACCAAGCTCGATCTCCCGCCCGCCGCCGATGGTCACCGGAGGGTGCTGGCGGTGCTGGAATATCTCAAGTGACGCAGAGCTCGTTGCCCTCAGGGTCGGCGATGGTGATCCACCAGTTGGGCCCCTGGCGGCCGCGGTGCAGCACCTTCGCGCCCTTGGCAGTCAGCCGCTCGACCACGGACTCGATGTTGTCGGCGCCCACGCGCACGTCGAGGTGCACACGGTTCTTGACCGTCTTGGGCTCGGGCACGAGCTGGAACAACACGCGCGGAGCCCGTTCGAGACCGTCGGGGTGCCTGATGGCCGCGCCCGACTTCCACACCAGCGCGCCGTTGTGCCGGGTCGTTTCGTCGTCGGTGGCGTAACCCTTCTCGATCATGCTCCGGATGAACGCCTCGTCCTGCTGCTCCACCTTCCACCCGAGCGCGTCGGCCCACCAGTCGGCCAGCGGATGCGGGTCGCCGGTGTCGATGACGACTTGGAAGTCATATGCCATGTACCGATCCTAAAGTTAGGGTTCGTTGGCATGAATGAGTGGCATGAGGTCGGCGACCGGGTCTATGTCCGGCGTCATGAGTCGTACGACATGAACGTGGGTCTGGTCGTGGGCGACGGGCACTGCCTGGTGCTCGACACGCGCAGCTCGCACCGGGAGGCGGCGGACCTGATCGAGGCGGTCAGGAGGATCACCGCCGCCCCGTGGACGGTGGTCAACAGCCACTCCCACTTCGACCACTACTTCGGCAACGCTCTCTTCCGCCCCGCCGAGATCTGGGGCCACGTCAGGTGCGCCGAGGAGATCGACGAGTACGGCGAGCGGCACCGCGCCGGCATGATCGAGGGGGAGCCCGAGCGGCGCGAGGAGTTCGAGGAGGTCACGATCGTGCCGCCGGATCACACGTTCGCCGTCGCGGCCGACCTCGACATCGGCGGCCGCATCGTGCACCTGCGGCATTTCGGGCTCGGGCACAGCAGCAACGACGTCGTCGCGCACGTTCCGGACGCGGGTGTGGTGTTCGCCGGAGACCTGGTGGAGGAGGGTGCGCCGCCGGCGTTCGGCGACTCGTACCCGCTCGACTGGCCCGGCACCACGGCGGCGATGCTGGACGAGCTGCCCGAGCAGGTGATCGTGCCGGGGCACGGCGCGGTGGTGGACCGGGCGTTCGTACGGGCGCAGCACGACGAGCTGGCCCTGGTGGCCGAGCTGGCCAAGCGGGCCCACGTGGAGGGCCTGCGCGACGTGATCAAGCTGTTCCCCTATCCCGAGGAAGTGACCAAGCAGGCGATCGCGAGGACCTTCCGGCAACTCGACGCGTGAGCTATATTGCAACTTGCAATATAGCTGGAGGCAACATGGCGCGACGCCACGACCTGGTCGGCCTGACCGTGCTGGCCCTGCTCACGGTGCGCGCCAGCCACCCCTACGAGCTGCACCGATTCATCATCGACACGCACAAGGACTACATCACCGGCCTGCCGCGCAGCCTCTACCACGCGGTCGAGCGGCTGGCCAGGGATGAGCTGATCGTGCCCGCCAAGACCGACCGCGAGGGCCGCAGGCCGGAGCGCACGGTCTACGAGATCACCGACGAGGGCCGCGAGGAGCTGGCCACCCGGTTGCGGCAGCTCCTGGAGACGCCCGATCCCGACCGGCGCGCGTTCGTGGCGGCCGTCTCGCTGATCGGCTGCCTGCCGCTGCCCGAGGCGCAGCGCGCGCTGCGCGGCCGGGCGGCCACGATCGAGGGCCTGCTGACCGGGATGCAGGCTCATGTACGGGCCATCGCCGACAGCGGTCTGCCCGCGATCCTGATGCTCGAAGTCGAGTTCGAGCAGGCGCTCTACACCGCCGAGCTCGACTGGATCAGGAAGGTGCTCGACCGGCTGGGCAAGGGAGAGCTCGACTGGGGGAGCTCAGTCGACCTGTGAAAGGGGCCGCCGGGGTGCGCCAACACCCCGGCGGCCGGACATCCGAACAAGGCGCCTGCCCTGCCCGAACTCGCATTCACAGGATAGGCGCCGCGACCAAGGGAGCTGTGCCATGTCCACAGAGATCGTCCGCCTGCTCACGCCCGAGGGCTGGCGCTTCGCCTCTTTCCAGAACACCCGGGTGAGCCGGCCATGAGGAAGAAGCTCGTCACCGAGGTCGCCGGGGTGGTCGCCGCGCCGGTCGAGCAGGTGTGGCAGGCCCTGCTCAGGGACTTGCCAAGCCACGAGGCCGGCGACCACACCCTCGCCTACCAGGGCGGCTGGTGGTACCGCGGCGAATGGTCGGTCACCGCCCACCCCGAGGGCACGCGCGTCGTCCACCGCGTCTACGACGTGGCCGAATGGATGCGCTGGGGTGTGCCGCTGGCCAACCGGTTCTTCATCGGCTTCCCCAAGCGCACGCGCGAGGCGTTCGCCGAGGGCCTGGCCCGCATCGGAAACCAGTTGGGGTGCTCCGCGAAGCTGGCCTAGGCTCCCCAGCATGGAATGGGGACCGCTGACCCGGCAGGACGCCCGGCCGCTCGCCGAGCTCTGGGCCGCCATCGAGGCCGAGGACAGGACCGGCGATCTCTACGCCGTCGACGACGTGGCGGAGCAGCTCGCCCACCACCTGATCGACCTGCCCGAGGGCACGATCGCGGCCAGGGACGGCGACCGCGTCGCGGCCTTCGGCTACCTCCCGGTCAAGCAGTCCGTCGTGGACGTCCACATGATGCGCCTGTGGGGCGGCGTGCACCCCGCATATCGACGGCAGGGGCTCGGCAGGCGCATCGTGGACTGGAGCGTCCGCGCGGCGCCGGGACTGAGCGCCAAAGCCTTTCCCGGCGTCCCTCTGGAGGTCCACCTCGACGTCCACGAGGGCAGCCAGGGGCTCGCGGCACTGGCGGCGGGGTCCGGGTTCGCCGCCGCCCGTACGTTCGCCCGCATGACGCGGCGCCTGTCCGGCGGCCTGCCACCGCTCAGGACGCCGGCGGGCGTGTCCATCGTCACCTGGTCGCCCGAGGTGGACGAGGGCGCCCGCCAGGTGCGCAACGAGTCGTTCCGCGACCACTGGGGCAGCGTGCCGCACACGCGGGAGAGCTGGCGCACCATCATCACCGGATCGCGTAACTTCCGCCCCGAGGCCACGTTCGCGGCCCTCGCGGGAGAGCGCGTGGTCGGTGTGCTGATCACGCACTTCTTCGACGCCCAGTCCGCCCACCTCGGCGAGCGCCAGGCGTGGATCCCGATCATCGGCACGCTGAAGGAGTGGCGCGGCAAGGGCGTGGCGAGCGCGTTGATCGCGCACGCCCTCGCCGCCTTCACCAGTCAGGGGTACGCGAGCGCCGGACTCGGCGTCGACACCCACAACCCCACGGGAGCGGTCAGCGTGTACGCCCGTGCCGGCTTCGAGATCATCAAACGCAGCACGAGCTACGCCTTACCGATCAAGCCAGCCTGATCGTCCCCTTCGAGATCTTGATCTTCTTGCGGGCGAGCGGCCGCTTGGCGGGGCCGTTCACCACTGCCCCCGTCGAGGCACTGAACTTGCTGCCGTGGCACGGGCAGTTGATCGTGCCCCGGCTCACGCTCGCCACCGTGCAGCCCTGGTGGGTGCACTTGGCGCTGAAGCACCGGTAGACGCCCTTCTTCGGGTGGGTGATCACGTACTTGCCTTTGACGATCTTGCCGCCGCCGAGCGGGATGCTGCGGGTCTTGGCCAGTACGGGACCGGCCGTTTCCGCCTCGGCCGGGCTGGGCCACAGGAACATGACTCCTGCTCCCGAGGCGCCACCTCGGGTGATCAATGCGCGGCGTGTGAGCATGATTGCCTCCTTCAACCATCCACACGTTCGCGGATCATGAGTGGTTCAGGTGATTTTCAAGGGAAATTTCGCGACGAATCCGAAGTTGGCGTACACGAGTGACCCTTCGTGCAGGACCGCGATGTCCCGCGCGATCGGCAGCCCCAGCCCGGCGCCGCCCGCGTCCCTGGCGCGGGCCTCGTCCAGCCTGGTGAAGCGGTCGAACACCGCCTCACGCTGCGCGGGCGGGATCCCCGGGCCGTCGTCGATCACCTCCAGCACGGCCTGGCCGCCCTCGGCGCGCACGCGTACCTTGACGGTCGAGGCGGCGTGCCGGACCGCGTTGTCGGCCAGGTTCGTCACCAGGCGGTCGAGATGCGCACGGGAGCCCTTCATCACCACGTCGGGCTCGATGTCCAGCTCCACCCGCACTTCCGGCCGCCGCCTGGCCCGCAGCGACTCCTCGGCCGCCACCTGGCCCAGGTCCAGCTCGGTGGCCCGCAGCGGCTCGCCCGCGTCCAGCTTGGCCAGCATGAGGAGATCGGCGGCCAGGTGTTGCAGGCGTTCGACGTCGGCCAGGGCCTCCCTGGTGAGCTCGCTGGGCTCGGCCAGTTCCAGGCGGGCGCGCAGGGTGGCGATGGGGCTGCGCAGCTCGTGCGCCGCGTCGGCGACGAACCGCTTGTGCGTCCCCACCGCCGTCTCCAGGCGGTCGAGCGTGCCGTTCACGGTGCTGGCCAGCGCGGCGATCTCGTCCTTGGAGCCCGGTACGGGGACACGCTGGTGCAGGTCGCGGGCCGTGATGTCGGCGACCTTGGTCCTGATCGCGGCCACGGGAGCCAGCGCGCGGCCCACCGAGATCCAGGTCATCCCGGCCACCACGAGCAGCACGGCGGGCACGCCGGGCAGCAGCGCGCCGTACAGCGTCCGCAGCGCCTCCTCGGCGCCCGCCAGCGAGACCCTCGACCACACCTTGGCGGGGCCGCCCGCGGTGGTCACCTGGAGCCCGGCGACGGCGTACTTCTTCGGCTCCGCCCACTTGGCGGCCGCGGCGGCCTTGTCGCTGGTCAGCATGACGTCCGGATCGGCGATCTTGACCGCCGTGCCGTCGCGCAGGGTGACCGTTCCTCCCTTGCCCGCGACCATGATCGGACTGCCGGCTTCCGGCGCGGTCTCGACCGGACCGTCCCCGGTGTTCTTGTCCGTGGGCGCGATCTCCAGGGTCTGCGCGTACGGCGCCGCGGCCACGGCCTTCCTGGTCGCCTCGGCGTCGGCGGTGCTCTCCAGGGTGCCGCGCAGCACCAGCACCAGCGCCAGGGCCGCCATCCCGAGGGCGAGGGCCACGACGAGCGTCGCCGCCGCGGTCGCCCGCAGCCGCACGGAGGACAGGCTCGCGGACACCCTCGCCCAACTCACGTCCGCACTGATCACCCGCCACTTCATGCCGCCTCCAGCCGGTAGCCCGCCCCGCGGACCGTCATGAGCGTCGTCTTGCCGAAGGGCATGTCGATCTTGCGGCGCAGCGCGCTGATGTAGACCTCGACGATGTTCGGGTCGCCGTCGTAGGAGAAGTCCCATGCCTGGGCCAGCAGCTCGCCCTTGGAGACCACCTCCCCGGCCCGGCGCGCCAGCGCGTGCAGCACCGCGAACTCCTTCGGCGTCAACCCCACCTCCACCTCGCCCCGGCGGCACCGCAGCCCGGCCGGATCGATCACCAGGTCGCCCACTGTGATCGACACCGGCCGCTCCCGCCCGCCCCGCCGCATCAGTGCCCGCAACCTGGCCAGCAGCACCACGTACGAGAAGGGTTTGGCCAGGTAGTCGTCGGCCCCGTTGTCGAGCGCCTCGGCCTCGTCGTAGATGCCGTCCTTGGCCGTGAGCATCATGATCGGCGTCCAGTCGCCCGCCTCGCGCAGCTTGGAGCAGACCGCGTACCCGTTCATCCTGGGCAACATCACATCCAGGACGATCACGTCGTACGTGTTCTCGGTGGCCATCCACAACCCGTCACGGCCGTCATGGGCCACGTCCACCGCGAAGCCCTCGCCCGCCAGCCCGCCCTTGACCAGGTCGGCCAGTCGCTCCTCGTCCTCCACCAGTAGCACTCGCACACTGTCAAGGGTGCCTCAGGCCACCTAAAGCCAACCTGAAGATCATTTAGGGCGTCTTCAGGATCGTTTCAGGTACATCTCGCCAGTCTCGGGAGCGTTCGATTGACCCCAGTGAGGAGAATTCATGTTCAAGCGACGCCTCGCGGTGCTCGGCGCGGTCGCCGTACTGGCCATCACCGGCCTTGCGGGCTCCGCCATGGCCGACGAACCCCCGGCCACCGCCGGCGCCAAGGTGACCTGCACGACCAGCGACGGTAAGACCATCGAGCTTGCCAAGCCCCTGCGTGCCAAGGGGGGCGTGGTCATCACGCGCGACGGGAAGGTTCACCGGGTCAAGCCGGGCACCAAGGTCTCCCTCCGCGACGGCGAGGCCCCGGAGGCGGTGAAGCTCGACGCTCTCGAAGACGGTGAGGCCCCGGAGGCGGTGAAGATCGAGGGGATCCCGGACGGCGAGCGCCTACGGGCGGTGCCCGCTCGGCCCGCCCTTCCTGAAGGGGCTTCGACCGAGGTGGCTCCGGTCGAGAAGGCCCCGGGCGAGAAGGGCGTGGCCAAGAGGGTCAAGATCATCTGCAAGAAGCCCGCGATCACTCGCTGAACGACGGGTGGGGCCCCAGCGCCCAGTACTCGTAGAGTCCGTGGCCGACGAGCCCGTCGTACTCGAAGCGCCCGACGGCGTCCACCAGGCCCCACATCCGGGCGGCGTCGTCGGGCAGCCGGTACGTCACGCCCTGCACGACCGGCCCCGCACCCTGGTACATCCCGTGCTTCCAGTCCGGCTCCAGCCCGTAGCCGGTGCCGACCATGAGGTGTACCGGCAGCAGCGGAGTGCAGTGTACGTCGAACGGCTTGCCGCCGGGCGGTGCGAAGGTGATCGTGGCCTCGACGACGTCGCGGGTGCCGGGGGCGTAGACGGGGCGGTAGTCCGGTCTGCCGAGGTACTCCTCCTCCCGCCCGTCGGACCAGACACGTACCGCCTCCTCCAGCACCCGGCGGCCCCGCTCGTCCTCCTGGACGATGCAGAGGATGGCGTGGTCGTCGAACCGCATCGGCGTGTAGAGCCAGTAGAACGTGCCGGGGTTCTTGGCCTGGATGCCCGGCGGCTCGGGCTCGCCGACCGGCCTGATGCCCCAGGACCGGTCCCTGGTGCCCTGCCAGCGGTCGGGGGTGACCGGGATGTCCTGCTCACCGATCCTGATATTTCCGGACCAGCTCCCGGTCTGCGCCAGGCGTACCGAATCGAACATCACCCGCTCCTGCCACCGCAGGAAGTGCCGGGGCTCCAGCGTCGCCGGGATCGTGCCCTCCCACAGGAGGTCGAAGGACAGGCCGTGCTCGTTCGGCTCCAGGACCACCCTGAGCCGCTTGAGCCCTTCGACGACCTCGACGCGGAACGGGCCGATCGCGGTGTCCATCCGGTCGGGGCCGAGCTCGCGGGAGGCGCGTACGACGCGGTGCAGGTCCTGGTGGCGTACGCAGGCGAAGGCGTCGGTGACGCCCAGGTTGGGGTACTGGCCGAGGCCGACGATCAGCATGAGCTCGTCGGTTCCCGGGTGGCAGTTGAAGTAGTAGCGGTCGTAGAAGTTGCGGTCGGAGGTGGCCACGTGCCGCATGACCTGCGCGGCCTGGTGCACGGGGTAGTCGTCGAGCGGTGACAGCGCCATGCCCGGCTTTGTAGCAAGCGCTTGGTAAACCGTCAACACCCTCCAGTCGCGCCCCTCGGCCAACCGGCACGGCCTTCCGGCAAATGGAAGCGCGCCCCCGGTTTCCATCCGAGGACGCGCTTCCTTTTGGCGAAATCACGACATCTTGCGATACGTCTCCTCCGCCCTGTTTGACGCATTGGCTGCCATCCGGTTCGCGGACTCAGTAGTCCTGTCCGCCTTCTCGCTGGCCCAGCGTGACGCATCAGAGGCGGAGTCCTTCATGTGCTCGGTCCACTGCTGTGCATTACGGCGGTAGAACACGTAACCGATCGCCCCCACCGCGAGGCCGGTCAGCAGAGCGAGCGTCGGCCACCGCCGCGACCGCGACGGCGTGGGATCGATCTTCCTGGCCGCCGCGGACAGCATCGAGCTGACCTTCGGAGCGACCTGGTCCTCGAACCCGTGAGCCGCGGAATGCAGCCGCGGCGCCGCCCAGTAGCGGGCGTCTTCAAAGCGCTGGGCGGCGACCACTTTGGCCTGGTCCGCCACTGGCGTCATACGATGGCCGGTTCGTACGGCCCGGGTCTTCATGCGACCCATCCACGTAGCCGGTATTTCTATGGCCACGCGGCGTCTTCTCAGTGTCAGGGACACGACAACCTCCCCTGTCGTTGGGGCCCCGAGCCTGACCTTCCCTGGACAAGGCGGCTCAATCATGGCCGACCGTGGGAGGATGGCTCTGAAGGCCGAACGGCCATAGTCCTCAAACCATCACAAAACTAACCCTGTGCATAGAGGGGGGCAGCTGTCTCGTGGCTGAGAAGCTGATCGCAAACCTGCAAACCAATCGCGGCAATATCAAGGTGGAGCTCTTCCCCAACAGAGCCCCGAAAACGGTACGAAACTTCGTAGAGCTCGCCGAAGGCGGCCGCGAATGGACGCACCCGGGCACCGGCGAGAAGAGCACCGGCCGCTACTACGACGGCACGATCTTCCACCGGGTCATCTCCGGCTTCATGCTCCAGGGCGGCGACCCCCTGGGCCAGGGCATCGGCGGCCCTGGCTACGAGTTCGACGACGAGATCCACCCGGAGCTCTACTTCAACCGCCCTTACCTGCTGGCCATGGCCAACGCGGGCATCCGCTTCGGCAAGGGCACCAACGGCTCGCAGTTCTTCATCACGGTCGTGCCCACGCCGCACCTCAACGGCAAGCACACCATCTTCGGCGAGGTGATCGAGGGCCAGGACGTGGTGGACGCCATCGCGAAGACCCGCACCGACCGCCGCGACCGCCCAACGGAGGACGTCATCCTGGAGTCGGTCACCATCGAGCACCTCCAGTCCTGACCCAAGGCACCCGCCAGGGGGCCGCGCGCCGCGCCGGCGGGCTACCCGGCGCCACAAGCGCCCGCTGGGCGTGCGTGCGGGGTGAGGGGTAGCACGGCGTGGCGTGGCGGCGTGGTGGGCGTGCGCTCGCGTACGCTACGGCCACTGCGCCGTCACGGCCCACGCGGCACCGTCCGGCACGCCTTAGGCTTTCGGTCATGACCAGCCAGCCGCCCAGCCCGCCCCCTCAGCCCGAGCAGCCCGCTGAGGCGGTCCCCACGTGCTACCGGCATCCCGACAGGGAGACCTGGGTCCGCTGCCAGCGCTGCGACCGCCCCATCTGCCCCGACTGCATGCGCGACGCCGCCGTGGGCTTCCAGTGCCCGGAGTGCGTGGCCAAGGGCAATCACGGCATCCGCCAGGCCAGGTCCACCTTCGGCGGCAACGTCGTCCGCACGCCATACGTCACCTGGACGATCCTGGGCCTCGTCGTGTTGGTCTTCGGCGGCCAGCTACTGACCAGCGGCGTGCTCACCGGGGCACTGGCAATGCAGCCGCTCGCAGTCGCCCTTGGCCAGTATTACCGGCTGATCACCTCGGCTTTTGTGCATTCCACCGACGGCTCTCTCCCTCTCCACATCCTCTTCAACGGCTGGGCCATCTACGTGATCGGCCCTTATCTGGAGCGAGCCTTCGGACATCTCCGTTACGCGGCCGTCTACGTGCTCAGTGCGATAGGCGGCTCGGTGCTCAGCCTCTGGCTGGACCCGCTGGGCACGCCCACGGTCGGCGCCTCCGGAGCCGTCTTCGGGCTGTTCGGAGCCGTGTTCGTGGTGGGCCGCAGGCTCAACATGGACGTGCGAGGCATTACCGCGGTCATCGGACTCAACCTGGCCATCACGTTCGTGTTGCCGGCGATCTCCGGTCTCCGCATCAGCTGGACCGGGCATGTCGGCGGCCTGGTCACGGGAACGCTGCTGGCCGTGGCGCTGGCCTACGCCCCCAAGAGCAACAGGACCCTGTGGCAGGTGCTGGCGATCGCGGGAGCGCTGGCCTTGCTAGCCGTGCTCGTGGTGACCAGGACGTCGGCCATCCTGAGCGGCGCGGGCTGACTTCCCCAGGCTGTGGAAAAGACTGTGGAAAGAACTAACGCCAGCGGGTGGAAAGCACCACACCGAAGATGATGAAAACAAACCCGATCAGCAGGTTCCAGTTCTGGAGGTCGCTGAAGAAGGGCGCCTGCGGTGCGACGTAATAGATCGCGATCCACAGGATGCCGATGATCCACGAGACCACCATCGTGGGCGCCAGCCAGCGCGGGCTGACCTTGACCTGCTGGGATCTCTGCGGCGGGGTGTAGACCGCCTTCTTGTTAGCCTTGGACTTGGGCACTGGGTGACTCCTGCTGAGTGCCTGGGCTTCCGGATCGTCCACAGGCTCTTCGTTAAGGGTAGTTGAAGCGTGCCAAGGATAGTCGCCACGCGCACGACATGGCGATCCCCAGATGCCGCTTCCGTGCCGAATACGCTCATCGCATGCGGGCCACGCTCCAGGCCGTGGGGGAGACGAGCATCACCGCGGGCCTGATCCTCATGCTGTTCTGCGCGTACCTGCTCTGGGGCACCGGCGCCTACACCCAGAGCCAGCAACTGCTGCTCCAGCGCGATCTGGCAGGCAGGCCAGCCGAGAAGGCCGAGCCCGGCCAGGCCCTCGCCCTCCTGCGCATCCCCAGGTTGGGAAACGACTATCGCTACGCCGTGGTCGAAGGCGTGGACGCCCAGCACCTGAAGAAGGGCCCCGGCCACTACCCCGGCAGCGCCATGCCGGGCCAGGTCGGCAACTTCGTGCTCTCTGGGCACAGGACCACGTACGCGGCCCCGTTCAACGAGATCGACGAGCTCGAACGCGACGACGAGATCGTCGTGGAGGCCCGCGAGGCCCGCTACACCTACCGCGTGACCTCCCAGGACATCGTCCAGCCCGACGAGGTGGACGTGCTCGCCCCCGTGCCCGGCAAACCCGACATCCGCCCCATCCGCGCCTTCATCACGCTGTCCACCTGCCACCCCGAATATTCGGCCGCCGAGCGCCTCATCGTCTATGGCGTGCTGAAGGAGACCGAGCCGAGAGAGGAATGATATGTACGCCTGGCTCTGGCGCAGGCTCCCCGGCAGCCGGCCCACCAGGGTGCTGACGGCCCTGGTGCTGGTCACGGCCGCGGTGGCCGTACTCTGGTATGTCGTGTTCCCGCTCTTCGAGCCCGTGGTGACGGTTGACGAGGTGACCGTAAGGAAATGAGTCGCGTGCTGGTCGTGGACAACCACGACAGCTTCGTCCACACGATCGTCCAATACCTGCGCCGGCTGGGCGCCGACTGCGACGTGCGGCCGCGCGACGACGTACGCGTGGACGACGCCGACGGCTTCGACGGCGTCCTCATCAGCCCGGGACCCGGCACCCCCGAGGCGGCCGGCGTGAGCGTCCCCATGGTCCACCACGCGGCCGAGCACCACCTGCCGCTGCTCGGCGTCTGCCTGGGCCACCAGGCCATCGCCATCGCCTATGGCGCCACCGTGGCCCGCGCGCCCGAGCTCGTACACGGCATGACCAGCGCTGTCTCCCACGACGGCAAGGGCGTGTTCGAGGCGCTGCCCTCGCCGGTGCGGATGACCCGCTACCACTCGCTGGCGGTGCTACCGGAGACCGTCCCCGACGTGCTCGACGTGACAGCCCGCACCGAGGACGGCGTCATCATGGGCCTGCGCCACCGCGGCGCGCCCGTCGAAGGCATCCAGTTCCACCCCGAGTCGGTGCTGTCCGAGCACGGTCACCGGCTGCTGGAGAATTGGCTGCGCGGAATCGTGTAACAAACATCTCGCGTACGGCGACTTACAAGTGAGCGTCCCCGCCGTTGCCCCCGAGCGGCGGGGGCGTTCTTTTTTGTCCAAGCATGCACGGCCGAAGGGCCGCTCATCCCGCGCGGGGGATGAGCGGCCCTTCTACGTGCCGGGGCCTCAGCCGAGGCCGCCGTCGCCGATCGGGTTGTCCTCGGTCGGCTCGTCCGTCGGGAAGTCCGTCTGATTGTCCGTCGGCTGATCCGTCGGGAAATCGCTGGTGGGCGGCGGCGCCGTGTCCTCGGGACCGGACGACACCACGATGGTGATCGTCGTGCGCGGCGGCTGCTTGTTGCCCTCGGGCGGGTTCTGCTGGATGACCGTGCCCGGCGGCTGGTCGCTCGGCTGCTCGACGACCTTGGTCCGGAAGCCGGCGGCCTTGATCTGGGCGGTGGCGTCCTCCTGGGTGAGCCCGATCAGGCTGGGCACCTCGCTCAGCTCCTTGGGCACGTAGAGGGTGACGGTGCCGTCCTCCTCGATCTCCTCGCCGGCCTTGGGTTTGGTGTCGATGACCGTGCCCTGCGTCTTGGTCGAGTTTCTGGTCGTGACCGTGCCCCTCAGCCCGGCCTCCTGCAGTGCCTTGATCGCTTCCTCCTGCGAGAGACCGATGAGGCCGTCAGGCACCTTGATCTTCTTCGGGCCCTTGGACACGATCAGCTTGACGCTGGAGCCCTTCTCGACCTTCTGGTTCTCGGCGGGCTCCGTCCTGATGACCGTGCCCTTCTCGACGTCGCTGCTGGCCTCCTGCACCACCTGGGCGGTGAGCCCGAGCACCTTGAGCTGCTCCTCCGCGTACGCCTGCTTCTGCGTGGCGAGGGACGGGATGGTGACCATCGTGTCCGTCGGCGTGTTGTTGGAGCCGAACACCAGATAGCCGACCGTGACGAACGCCCCGATGATCAGCAGCGGGATGATGATCCACAACGCGGTCTTGACCCCGTTGCCGCCACTGTTGCTGGCCCTGCGCCGTCCGCCACGGCCGCCGCCCTCGCCGTACTCGTAAGGGGGGACCGCGCCGGTGCGCTGCGTGGCCGGGCCCTGGGCCGCCTGGGTCGCCGTCATCATGCGGGTGCCCTGGCCGTGGTTGCCGGTCATCGCCATCGTCTGGGCGTCGACCGGCATGCCGGACATCGCCCGCTGGATGTCGGCTCGCATCTCGCCGGCGCTCTGGTAGCGGTGGGCCGGGTCCTTGGCCATGGCCTTGAGCACGATCGCGTCGGCCCACGGCGGGATCTCGCGGTCGATCTGCGACGGCGGGATCGGATCCTCGCGCACGTGCTGGTAGGCGATCGCGACGGGGGAGTCGCCGGTGAACGGCGGTTGCCCGGTCAGCAGCTCGTACAGCAGGCAGCCGGTGGAGTAGATGTCGCTGCGCGCGTCCACCCGCTCTCCCCGCGCCTGCTCGGGCGACAGGTATTGGGCGGTGCCGATCACCTGCGCCGTCTGCGTCATCGTGGCCGCGGAGTCGGCCATCGCGCGCGCGATGCCGAAGTCCATCACCTTGACGTCGCCCGCCCGCGTGATCATCACGTTGGCCGGCTTGATGTCGCGGTGCACGATGCCGCCGCGGTGGCTGTAGTCGAGCGCCCGCAGGATGCCGTCCACCAGCTCGACCGCGCGCTCGGGCAGCAGCCGCCGGTCCTGGCGCAGCAGGTCGCGCAGCGTCCTGCCGTCGACGTATTCCATCACGATGTACGGCACGGGGGCGCCTTCTGAGGCGTCCTCTCCGGTGTCGTAGACCGCGACGACGGCAGGGTGGTTCAGGGAGGCCGCGGACTGCGCCTCACGCCGGAACCTGGCCTGGAAGGTGTGGTCTCGCGCCAGGTCGGAGCGGAGGGTCTTGATCGCGACTATTCGGTCCAGCCGGATGTCTCGGGCGCGATACACCTCGGCCATGCCGCCGCGCCCGACGACACCGTCGAGCTCGTAACGACCTCCGAGTAGCCGAGGCTGAGTCATTTCCTGCACTGTCCCTTACCGTTCATCTTGGGTACCGGCCAGCTCGGGGGGCCGCCGGTGTCCATCATCGACCCCGTAGCGCATCACGTCTCCTCCTTCGGCGGGTTTGTCTCACCCGGGTCCGGCGAGGCGGTAGGTGTCGGAGTTGTCGGTGTAGTGGTGGGCGTTGGGGTGTGTGTGGGCTTGGGGGTAGGGGTGGTCCGGGTCGGTTTCGGTGTCGGCTTCTTGGTAGGAGTTGCCGACTTGCTTACCGTAGCCGACCGCGAGGGTATCGGCCTCTGCGACGTGACGGGAAGCACGGAGGACGGCCGGGTCCGCTTTTTCGTCTTCGTGGGCTTCATCTGCTCGGGCGTCAGCATCGCCGACTCGCTCGGCTCGGCCACCTCGGGCAGCGGCGCGGGCGGCTCGCGGTTGGCGAACGTGACGGCGCTGAGCCCCACCGCGGCCACGCACCCCGCCGTGGCGACGATGGCCAGCGTCCTGCCGCCCTTGCGCCGCCCTCCCGCCTTCTCCTGCAGCTCGGTGGCCGGGTCGAGATTGTCGGTCGTCCGCTCGTCCTCGGGCGACGGCTCGCGTACGCGAAAGCCGCCGGGGTCGGTGAGCATGCTGAGCTCGGCGCCGTGCTCGACGCCCGCCAGCGACTCGCGCAGCACGTAGGCCCGGTCGGCCACCTCCAGCGCCGTGGCGGGACGCTGCGCGGGCTCCTTCCCCAGCAGCGCCATGACCAGCTCGCGCACCGGCGCGGGCACGTCCACGCCGAGCGGCGGCGGCGCCTCGTTGAGGTGCAGCAACGCGATCGCCACCTGGCTCTCGCCGCGGAACGGCGTGCGCCCCGCCAGGCACTCGTAGGCCACCACGCCCAGGGAGTAGAGGTCGGTCGCGGGAGTGAGCTGGAAACCCTGAGCCTGCTCGGGACTGACGTATTGGGCCGTGCCCAGCACCGTGCCCGTCTGCGTCACCGGCGCCGCCTCCAGGGCCCGCGCGATGCCGAAGTCCGTCACCTTGATCGTGCCCTCGGGGGTGACGAGGAGGTTGCCGGGCTTGATGTCGCGGTGGATGATCCCGGAGGAGTGGGCGGCGTGCAGCGCCTTGGCGGTCTGGTGCACCACGTCGAGCGCCACCTCGGGCCCGAGCGAGCCGTTGCGGGCCAGGATGGCCGACAGCGGCTCGCCGTGCACCAGCTCCATCACCAGGTAGGCCAAGTCGCTCTGCTCGCCGTAGTCGAAGATCTGCGCGACCCCTGGATCGGCCAGCGCCGCGGTGAGCCTGGCCTCGTTGCGGAACCGCTCGCGGAACGTGGGATCGGCGTAGATGTGACTGCGCAGGATCTTCACCGCGACCTCGCGCCCGAGGAGCTCGTCACGGGCGCGCCACACCTCTCCCATACCGCCCGTGGCGATGCGGGAGAGCAGGAGATAGCGGTTACGGAGCCGCATGATCCAGCAGGTTACCGTCACTCACTTCAGTACCGCCTCCAGCACGGCCTTGGCGATCGGCGCGGCGGTGTGGCCGCCGGTCGCCTCCGCGCCGACGTTGGCCGCTCCGGACTCGACGATGACCGCCAGGGCCACCTTCGGGTCCTCGGCGGGCGCGAAGGAGATGAACCAGGCGTGCGGCGGCTGGCCGTCGGCCGTCTCCGCGGTGCCCGTCTTACCCGCTACTTGGACGCCTGGGACCTGCGCCAGGTTGGCGGTGCCGTTGTTGACGACGCTCACCATCATGTCGCGCAGTTTGCCCGCCGTCTCGGAACTGACCGCCTCCGACAGTTCCTCGCGCTTGGCCTGGTCGACCGTGTCGCCCTTGGCGTCGGTGATCTTGTTGACGAGGTACGGCTTCATCACCTTGCCGTCATTGGCGATGCCCGCGGCGATCATGGCCATCTGCAGCGGCGTCATCCGGTTGCTGCGCTGCCCGATGGAGGCCATCGCCAGGGCCGCCTGGTCCTCCTCGGGGCCGAAGTCGCTCTGGGTCACCGACATCGGCACGGCGATCTGCTGACCCATGCCGAACTTCTCGGTCTGCTCCTTCATCGCGTCGTAGCCCAGCTCCATGCCGATCTTGCCGAAGGGCGTGTTACAGGACTTCTCCAGCGCGTATATCAGCGTGACCGAGCCGGAGCCGCAGGCCGCGCCGCCGTAGTTGGGCAGGCTGATGTTCGTGTTGGGCAGGGGCAGCCGCTGCGGAGCCTCCACGGTCGTCTGCGGCCCACGCGAGGAGTCGCCCTCGAGGTAGGCCGCCGCCGTCACGACCTTGAACGTCGAGCCGGGGGGATAGGTCTGTGCGATGGTGCGGTTGAGCAGCGGCTGGCTCTTGTCCTTGGCCAGCTCGTCGTAGCGGGGAAAGACCTTGCCCTTGTCGGTGGTCGACAGCTCGGCGGGGTCGTAGGTGGGCAGTGACACCATCGCCAGGATCGCGCCGGTCTTCGGGTCGAGCGCCACGAGCGCGCCGCGCTTGCCGCTCTCCCGCAGCGCGTCGTAGGCCGCCTTCTGGGCCTTGGGGTTGATCGTGAGATCGACGTTGGCGCCCTTGGTCGGCTCGCCGGTGAACAGGTCGATGCTCCGCCGCAGCAGCAGGTCGGCGCTGGAGCCGTCGAGCAGCTGGTTTTCCGACCTCTCGATGGCGCTCTCGCTCTCGGGCGAGAAGAACCCGGTGACGTGCGCGTAGAGCTTGCCCTCCGGGTATTCCCTGACGAACTTGAACCTGTCGCTGTCGGTCTCGACGGACTGCGCGATCACCTTGCCGCCCGCGGTGATGCGGCCGCGCTCGATGGCGTAGCGGTCGTAGAAGTTGCGGGTGTTACGGGCGTCGGAGCGCAGGCCCTCCGCCCGCACGGCCTGCAGGACGTTCACATTGATCATCAGGAGCGCGAACATGGCCAGGCAGGCCACGGCCACGCGCTTCAGAGTTCTGTTCATCGCTGGAACACCTGCGTCAGTCCTTCGTTCTGGATCGCCTGGGGCGGGGGCCGCCGCGCCGCGTCTGACATGCGTACCAGTAGCGCGATAAGGATCCAGTTAGCCAGCAACGCCGAGCCACCCTGGGACATGAACGGGGTGACCAGGCCGGTCAGGGGGATGAGGTTCGTCACACCGCCGACGATGATGAAGACCTGCCAGGCCAGGATGAACGACAGGCCGCCCGCCAGCAGCTTGGAGAACGGGTCGCGGGCCGCGAGCGAGGTGCGCAGGCCACGCTGGACCAGCAGGGCGTACATCATGAGCAGCGCCATCAGACCGGTCAGGCCCAGCTCCTCGCCCGTCGCGGCGAAGATGAAGTCGGAGAACGACAGCGGGATCAGCTCGGGGTGGCCCTGGCCGAGCCCGGTGCCCAGGATGCCGCCCGCGCCGAACCCGAACAGGCCCTGCATGATCTGGTAGCTGCCGCCGATCTCGCGGTTGTAGAACACCGGGGAGCCCGGGTTGAGCCAGATCTCGAACCTGTCGCCGACGTGCGAGAACGCCAGCCCCGCCAGGTAGGCGCCGCCGACGAAGAGCAGGACGCCGATCAGCACCCACGAGGTGCGCTGGGTGGCGATGTAGATCATCGCGATGAACGTGCCGAACAGCAGCAGCGAGGTGCCCAGGTCCTTCTCGAAGACCAGCACGAGCAGGCTGAGCGCCCAGGTGACGAGGACGGGGCCGAGGTCCCTGGCCCTGGGCAGGTCGATGAGCAGCAGCCGCCGCCCGGCCAGGGCCAGCACGTCGCGCTTGGCCACCAGATAGCCGGCGAAGAAGACGACCAGCGCCAGCTTGGCGAACTCGCCGGGCTGGATGGAGAAGCCGCCGAGGCGGATCCAGATCTTGGCGCCCTGCACCTCGCTGAGGCTGCCGGGCAGCAGCGCGGGGATGGCGAGCAGGACCAGGCCGATGGCGCCCGCGGTGTAGGTGAGGCGCTGGAGCATGCGGTGGTCGCGCACCACGATCAGGGTGATCGCGAACATGACGACGCCGACTCCCGTCCACATGATCTGGTTGGCGGCGGACGCGCCGGGCATCTTGGCGGCCTCCAGCCGGTAGATCACCACCAGGCCCAGGCCGTTGACCGCGGTCACCAGCGGCAGGATCAAGGGGTCGGCCCACGGGGCGAACTTGGCCAGCACGAGGTAGGCGGCCAGCATCAGGGCGCCCAGGCCCAGGCCGTACGTCAGCATGCCGGCGGGGACCTGGCCGTCCATGGCCAGGCCCACGTTGGCGTACGCGCCCATGACGATCAGCACCGCCAGGGCGAGCATGATCAACTGGGCCCCGCGGCGCTTGGCCGGCATCGCGACCGGGTCTGCGGCGATCTCGCTCATTACTGAGTTTTCGTCTTGGTCGCGGTGGCGGATGCCGTCGGGGTCGGCGACGCGCTCGCCTCAGTGGGCGTGCCGCTCTTCTGCTCCTGGGAGAACTTCAATCCGTTGATCCTCGTCATGCCTTCGGCGACGGTGGTGACCGGAATGCCGCTCTTGATCAGTGCCTGGTCCGCCTCCGACAGCTGGGAGAGCTGCCTGCCGGTGGGCTTGGAGACGTGGAAGAGCGGGAACGGCCCCACCTCTCTCTGGATCCCCTGGAACACGACCACCTCGCCGTCTCTGGTACCGACGAAGAACTGGTCCTGGGTCCACTGATATCCAAAGTAACCGCCGACGGCCACGACGGCGATGCCAATGCCGAGCACGGTGACGAGCACGGGCCACACGCGACGACGCCTGACCGATCGCCGGGACGTCTGGGCGACCGGATCATCGAAGTCGTCGGTGATCGCCGGCTGGGGTGCGGTCACCGACCCGGGTCGCCCCGGCGAGGTGTCCTGCGGGTTTCCGTGCAGCCTGGTCATGCCCGCGGCGCCGACGACGGTCACCTCGCCGGGCACCGGCTGCCCGTCGGTGATCTCGAGCACGTCGGCCAGCACACACGTGATGTTGTCGGGCCCGCCACCCCTGTTCGCCAGATCGATGAGCTGGCGAACGACCTCTTCGGGATCGTCGATGTTGGTGAGCGTGGCATGCAGCGTCTCCGCGCTCACCACGCCCGACAGGCCGTCGGAACACAGCAGATAGCGGTCGCCCACCTGCGCCTCGCGCAGCGTCAGGTCGGGATCGACCTCACCGCTGCCGTCCAGCGCGCGCAGCAGGATCGAGCGCTGCGGATGCGTGGCCGCCTCTTCCGGCGTGATGCGCCCGTCGTCGACGAGCTGCTGCACCAGCGTGTGGTCATGAGTGATCTGGTAGAGCTCCCCGCGCCTGAGCAGGTAGGCGCGCGAGTCGCCGACGTGCACCAGGGCGACCTGGGCGCCGTTCCAGAGCATGGCCGTGAGAGTCGTGCCCATGCCTTTGAGGCTGGGATCCCGCCCCACCATTTCGTGCAGCCTGCGGTTGGCGTCGCGTACCGCTGCCTCGATGGCGTTGAGCAGGTCACCCCCCTGTTGGGCCTCTTCCAGAGAGGCCATGGCGGCGATGGCGACTGAGCTCGCCACCTCGCCGTGTGCGTGCCCGCCCATACCGTCTGCGACGGCGAGCAGGCGCCCGCTAGCGTACGCCGAGTCCTCGTTCCCTTCGCGGAGGAGGCCGACGTCCGAGCGGGCGGCGTAGCGGAGTGCGATGGTCATTTGCGCAATTCGATGACTGTCTTGCCGACGCGGATCGGAACACCGAGCGGCACCGGGGTCGGACGGGTGACTTTCGAGCGGTCGAGATACGTGCCGTTGGTCGAACCGAGATCTTCCACGATCCACTGACCGTCCTGAGGAAAGAGCCGGGCGTGCCGGCTGGAAGCGTAGTCGTCGGTGACTACCAGCGTGGCGTCATTGGCCCGGCCAATGGTGATGGGCGTCTCCGTGAGGTTGATGGTGGTGCCTTGCAGGGGACCACCGGTAACGATCAGCTGGCGTGGCTCGCCCTTCTTGCTCTTGGGCTTGGCCACGGGTTTCGCGGGTTTCACGCCTTTGCGTGCGCCCGCGGACGTCGTACGTGAGCCGAACAAGTCAGTCCGGATCACGCCGACTGCGGCAATGACGAAGAACCACAGCACCGCCAGGAAGGCGAGCCGGATCAGCAGCAGCGTGAGCTCGGACATGGACCGTCTGTCTACCCCTAATCGCGCCGGAACACCAGAGTCGTGCGCCCCAGCGTCACTCGCATGCCGTTCTGGAGCTCGATCCTGCGTACCGGCTGGCCATTGACAAAAGTGCCGTTAGTGGATCCGAGGTCGACGAGCACCACGAGCTGGCCCTCGACGCGCAGCTCCGCGTGATGACGCGAGACGCCCGGATCGACTAGACGAAGATCGCAGTCGGTGCCCCTGCCGAGCAAGGTCACCGGAGTGGTGAGCTCGTAGGAACGGTCGCCCTGCGGGTCGTCCTGAGTGGAGACGAGCAGCCTGGGCCGCCCGTTGAACGCGTTCGGCCGCGAAGGGGGCAGGTCGCTCGCCGGCTGGCGAATCTCGTCCTGCTCGACCGTCGCACCGCGAATGACGCCCGACCGGATGCGGAACAGTCCCACAGCCAGGTCGCCGGCGGTCTCGAAGCGGACCCGGACCGGTCCCACGAAGGAGTAGCCCTGCTCCTTGGCGTACTCCCTGGCGAGGTTGGCCAGTTCGTGGCTGATGCTGTCGGCGTAGACCTCTAGCCGTTCGCTGTCGGTCGTGGACAGTTCAACCACGAAGTCGTTGGGCACGAGCGTGCGACCCTGAGCGACGATCGCCGCACGCTCATCCATCTCCCGCTGAACCGCGCTGGCGACCTCGACCGGCTGAAGGTCAGATTTGAACGCCCGCGCAAAGGCTCCCTCAACCAAGCCTTCGAGCCTTCGCTCGAAGCGCTGAAGGACTCCCACCGGGTACCTCCCTTCCTCCGTGCATATGATCGCGGCCCCCAGACGCTTCCGGCGCCCGGTTCCCGCTCGTTCCACGTCACGGCGTCCCTGGCGCTCGTCGGCTGTCGCGCCCAGCTCCTCCGCTCCCGTGTCTTATGCGATCGTATCCGGGTTCAGTACCAGTGGCTGTTCCGTGCTAATCTTCTTCCGCACCCAATAAGGGCGGGTGGCGGAACGGCAGACGCGCACGGTTCAGGTCCGTGTGTCCGAAAGGACGTGAGGGTTCAAATCCCTCCTCGCCCACGTTCGGGGATTGGGGATCCTTGGTCGCGGCCCTAAAGGGCCGCTTCCGCGGATCCCCTTCCTCATGTCTCTGCCCGGGGGATAACCCCCGGACCCCCAGCGTCTTCCGGGGGCTTGCCCCCGGACCCCCATCCCAGGGGGCTTGCCCCCCGGGACCCCCGGTTGCCTGTGGGTCGTTGCTCTTTGGTTGCTCTTGTGCGTTGACCACATTGGCGAAGTGGGTGCTGGATCGCAAGAGTCCTGGGCTTTCTTTTCAAGAACCTGTTGGTAACGGCTGTGGCCGCCCTTGGACCGTACGTTCTGGTGGTTGCATCCTGCTTTCTGGTGGCTTGCCGTCCGTATTGTGTTATAGGTCACAGTCAGGCTGCTAGGGCCCTCATGTCCAGTAGTTCGCCTAGCAGGTCCGTGAGGCTCACCATTCCGATGACCGAACCTTCCTGGTTTGTGACCAGGGCCAGATGTGCTCTTGCTTCCTGGAGGGTTGTTACCGCCTCTGGGACCTGGGTTACGCAGGGGAGTTTTGGCAGCGAGCGGCTTAGGTCGCCTGCTGTGCTGGTCGGTTGCAGGAGGGCGTCTCGGGCGTGTAGGACGCCCTCTACTCCTGTTGGGCCCTCTACCAAGAGTCTCAGGTGGCCGCCGGCTGCTGCTGCGGCTCTGATCTGGGTTGCCGTTGCTGTTGGGTGGACCTTGACTGCTTGGTCTATGGGGACCATCAGGCGTTCTATGCCCTCGTCGTCCAGGCGGAGGGCTCTGGTCAGGAGGTCGTGTTCTTCCCTGTCCAGGAGGCCCATCCTGCCTGACTCGCCTACCAGCATGGCCAGCTGACGGGGGGTTCTGGTCGTTGCCAACTCGTCTCTGGGCTGGACGCCGAACAGGTGGAGGATGACGTTTGTCAGGCCGTTTAGTGCTGATAGCAGGGGGCGCATTAGCCAGGTGAAGGCGCGGAACGGGACTGTTAGGAGCATTGCCGCGCGTTCGGGGTGGGTCAGGGCCCATGACTTCGGGGCCATTTCTCCTACCACCATGTGGAGGAACGTCACCAGGGCCAGGGAGATCGTCAAGGCTATGGGCAGGCGTAGGGCTTCTGGGATGGCTACTGCTGCGAAGACCGGCGCCAAGTAGTGTTCGATGGCTGGTTCCGTTACCTGGCCCAGGCCCAGGGTGCAGAGGGTGATGCCCAGTTGGGCGCCGGCCAGCATCAGGGAGAGTTGGCGGCCGCCTCCGACTGCTGATTTTGCGGCGAATCTGATCAGGCGGTTGCTGCCTGTGGCCATCTCCTCCAGGCGGTGGCGTCTGGCGGAGACGAAGGCGAACTCCGCCGCTACGAAGAGGGCGTTGAAGATCAGTAGCGCGAGGCTGATGAGGATCATGGTCATCGGGCGGCCTCCGCGTGTTCGACCGGTGCCAGGCGGACCCATTCGGGGACGCGGCGGTTGAGGGACATCACCGTCAGTTCGGCCAGGTGCTCGTCGGGGTCCTCTGTGAACGGGTCGGAGTCTGGGGTGACTTGGACTGTCACCGTGTCGCCCGGGTTCGGCATTCTGCCCAGTCTGGCTAGCACCAGGCCCGCGAGGGTGTCGTAGTCGTCGCTCTCCGGGAGTGACACGCCTGTTGCGCGCTCCACCTCGTCCAGCCTGAGGCTTCCTGGGACCTCCCAGATGCCGTCTGGCTGTTCGACTGCGCCGGCCGGTTCCGGGTCCTTTTCGTCTACCAGTTCGCCCACCAGTTCTTCTGCCATGTCCTCGACGGTGATCACCCCTGCCAGGCCGCCGTACTCGTCGATGACCAGGGCTATGTCGTCCATGGCCACCCGCATTCTGTCCAGGACGGCCGGCACCGGGACCGAGTCGGGCACCAGTAGGGCGGGGCGGATGATGGCGGTGATGCGGCCCTCGTCGAGGCCGGAGGTGAGCAGCTCGCGCACGCCTGTCACGCCGACCACGTCGCCGTCGGCGCCCAGCACCGGGTAGCGGGAGTGGCCGCACTCGCGCATGACCTCCAGCAGGTCGGAGATGGGCTGCGAGTCACGCAGCACGACCACGCGGGGGCGCGGGACCATGATCTCCTCCGCCGTGCGGTCGCCGAACTCCAGCGCTCGTTCGAGCAGGTCCGACAACCTCGGCGGCAGCTCGCCCGCCTGGGTCGACTCCGCGATGATGCGCGAGAGCTCCTCCGGGGTCGCGCCGTGCTCCACCTCCTCCACGGGCTCGATGCCGATGCGCCTGAGCAGCCCCGTGGCGGCCGAGTCGAACAGCCGGACCACCGGCCCCACGACCGCCAGATAGACCAGCGTCGAGCCGGCCAGGAACTTGGCCACCGGCTCCGGCCTGGCGATGCCCAGGTTCTTCGGCGCCAGCTCGCCGAGCACCATCTGGACCACGGTCGCCACGAACACGCCGATGGCGACGGACAGCCCGGTGATCACCGCGTCGGACAGCCCGGCGTCGAACAACCACGGCCGTACGATCGTCGCGATCGCCGGCTCGGCCAGGAAGCCGACCAGCAGCGCCGTCACCGTGATGCCGAGCTGGGCGCCGGAGAGCATGAAGGACAGCCGCGAGGTCACCTGGAGTGCCTTCGCGGCTGAAGCGTCACCGGCGGCGGCCTGCTCGCGCAGCAGGGCGCGGTCGGCGGCGACGAAGGCGAACTCCTGGGCGACGAAATAGCCGGTCGCCGCAGTGAGGAGGAAGAGGGCCAGCAGCCCGAGATAGGCGCTCACCACAGTGAGCCCTCAGAGGAACCCGTGCCCGAGCACGGGCGAGGATTCCACGGGTCCTGAGCGGACACGATCATCCTTTCGTGTAGACGTCGTCACAACGCTAACGACACAGGTGGCGTCTATGTTTCCGCAGTGACATTCCGTTGGTTCCGCGTACTTTTGCATGGGAAAACCTTGGCGGAATGTCTTCACTGCTGGGGGGTTAGACGTAGCGTCTATGACAACCGAAGGGAAGAAGGCGAAGTGTCTGAGGACGACCGGACGCGGGCCATGCGCTCTCCAGGCGACGGCCGCCCGCTGCCTCCACGGCCCGGTGACGGCCCGCGTTCTGGGGGTGCACCGGCCTATCAGGTGCCGTCCGGGGGGCCGGGAGCGCCCACGCACGCGCTTCCCGCCGCCTCGCAGATTCCCGAACCACCGCCGCCGGTTCAGCCCAGGGCCGGTTCGCGGGTGTACGGCAAGGCGCGCTCGGGCAGCAGCCCGGTCAAGCCGCTGACGCCGAGGGACGAGCCGTCCCCCAGGGGGCCGCGCAGGCGGTTGTCCGGCAAGACCATTCTCAAGATCGTCGCGGGGCTGTTAGTGGTGCTCCTGGTGGCGGCCGTGGGGTTGTTCTTCTGGGTCGGCTCGCGGCTGACGGGGATCGACGGCGTTCTCGAGGACTACGCGGGCCGTCCCGCCGACACCCCTGGCACCAACTGGTTGCTTGTCGGCTCGGACAGCCGCAAGGGCCTGTCGGCCGCCGAGCGTAAGAAGCTGCGTACGGGGCAGGCGGTCGGGCAGCGTACGGACTCGATGATGTTGCTGCACATCCCCGAGACCGGCGACAAGCCGACGCTGGTCAGCTTGCCGCGCGACTCCGCCGTCACCATCCCGGGCAAGGGGCGTGACAAGCTCAACGCCGCCTACAACGGCGGGCCGCAGCTGCTGGTCCGCACCGTGGAGACGGTCACCGGCGTGCACGTCGACAACTACATGGAGATCGGCTTCGCCGGGTTCGTGGACATCGTGGACGCCGTCGGCGGGGTCGAGATCAACGTGCGGGCCGCCGTGGACGACCCCAAGGCGGGACTCAAGCTGAAGAAGGGCACGCAGGTGCTCACCGGCGCCCAGGCGCTCGGGTACGTACGCACTCGCAAGGGCGGTGACCTGCCCGACTACGAGCGGACCCAGCGGCAGCGGCAGTTCCTGGGAGCCGTCGTGAAGAAGGCGGCCAGCCCGGGGGTGCTCATCAACCCGTTCACGTCGATCCCGCTGGCCATGAGCGCCACGGACGCGGTCGCGGTCGACCCCGGAACCGGGGTGTTCGACCTGCTGTCGCTGGGGTTGTCCATGGGTGACAGCCCGGTGACGACGGTGGTGCCGTTCGGCGGGAACGAGGCCGTGCCGAGCGGTGGCACGGCGGTCAGGTGGGACCGTGCGAAGGCGCTGGCGCTGTTCGACGCGTTGAAGAACGACAAGCCGGTCCCGAAGAACATCGTCGACACCGGTTGACTAACCTCCCAGCCATGACCATCTCGGAGAGGTTGCACGTCATCGGCCGGCCGTTGCTCCAGGCGCAGCTCGAACATCCCACCGTGGCCGGGATCGGGCGGGGTGACCTGGCCGAGCCGGTGTTCAGGTCGTGGCTGGAGCAGGACTACCTGTTCCTGCTGGACTACGTGCGGGTGTTCGCCCGGCTGGCCTGGCAGGCGCCCGCCGGGCATCTGGGGGACCTGGTCGATCTGGCGCACACGACGTACCACGACGAGCTGAGCCTGCACCGGTCGATGTCGGCGGAGTTCGGGGCCGATCTGGAAGGGGCGGTCAAGGGGCCCGCGTGCGCGGCGTACACGGCGTTCCTGCTGGGGTCGGCCGGGTCCTACGGGGAAGGGTTGGCCGCGCTCTATCCGTGTATGTGGGGATATTCGAGTCTTGGGAGGATATTGGCGGAGAATCCGCCTGCTGAGCCGAGATTTCGGGCTTGGGTGGACACGTACGCGGATCCGGGGTTCGAGGCGCTCACCGCGCGGATCGCGCAGATGATCGACGAGGCCGGCCCGAATCCCGCGCGGGCGGAGGCGTTGTTCGCCGAGGGCATGGCACACGAGCTGGCCTTCTGGAGCGTGCCGTAATCCACAGGCTGTGGACGGTCCGGTGTGCGCCGTACCCTGGGGGCATGCCGGAACTTCCCGAAGTGGAGTCGCTCACCCACTTCCTGCGTGAGCGGGCGGTGGGCCGTACGATCCTGGGCGTCGACGTGGTCGCCTTCCAGGCGCTCAAGACGTTCGACCCGCCGGTCACCGCGCTCGGCGGGCTCACCGTCACCGGCGTGTCGAGGCACGGCAAGTTCCTCGACCTCGACTGCGACGGCGTGCACCTGGTCATTCACCTGGCCCGTGCGGGGTGGCTGCGCTGGCGCGAGGACCTCTCGGGCGCGAAGCCCGTCCGCCCGGGCAAGGGCCCGCTGGCGGTACGGGTCCGGCTGGCGCCCGACGACGAGGGCCTGGCGCCGGGGTTCGAGCTGACGGAGGCGGGGACGCAGAAGCGGCTGGCCGTCTATGTCACGAAAAATCCGGACGATGTCCCCGGCGTCGCCGCCCTCGGCCCCGATCCCCTCGACGAATCCTTCACGGTGGACGCGCTCAAGCGCATCGTGGGCGGCAACCGTACCCAGATCAAGGGGCTGCTGCGCGACCAGAAGATCATCGCGGGCATCGGGAACGCGTATTCGGACGAGGTGCTGCACGCGGCCAAGATGTCCCCGTTCAAGATCGCGGCGACGCTGACCGACGCGCAGATCGCCGACCTGCACGAGGCCATCGTCGCCACGCTGCGGGAGGCGGTCGAGCGGGCGCACGGGCTGGCGGCCAAGGACCTCAAGGCGGAGAAGAAGTCGGGGCTGCGGGTGCACAACCGGACCGGGCAGCCTTGTGACGTGTGCGGCGACACGATCCGGGAGGTCTCGTTCGCCGACTCCTCGCTCCAGTACTGCCCCACCTGCCAGACAGGCGGCAAGCCGCTGGCCGACCGCCGCCTGTCCAGGCTGCTCAAATAGCTCAAATAGCCGCGGGCACCCGATCCTCGGTCCGCGCGCGGGTGCGCAGGCCGACGGCCGCGATGATCGCGGCCAGCAGCGTGGCCGTCACCGGCACCACCAGGGCCGTGCGCAGGGCGGTCAGGCCCGCTTCGGGCGTGGTCGCGTCGCCCAGCGCGGCCACGTTGACCGCCGTCACGATGGACAGGCCCAGCGCCGCGCCGAACTGGAAGGACGAGTTGATGAGGCCGCCGGCCAGGCCCTGTTCGTGCTCGGCGATGCCGTCCGTGGCCACGATCGTGAGCGGGCCGTAGACGAAGGCGAACATCAGGCCGATCAGCAACATCGACGGCAACATGGCCGCGTAGGCCCAGTCCAGCCCGACCCCGAGGAACAGCGCGTACGCCAGCAGACCCGACAGCAGGCCGCCGAGCACGACCTTGGCGTTGCCGTACCGGTTGACCAGCCACGGGGTGAGCGTGGGGGCGAGCACCACATCGGCGGCGGCCGCGAGCAGCGCCAGGCCGGTCTGGATGGTGGACCAGCCGCGCAGCTCCTGCAGGTACAGCGTGACCAGGAACTGGAAGCCGAAGAACGAGGCCGTGAGCAGGGCGGCCGTCACATTCGAGCGGACCAGCGGGGCCGACCTGAGCAGGCCGAGGCGGACCAGGGGGTTCGCGGAGCGGCGTTCGATGGCGACGAAGGCCGCCAGCAGCGCCAGGCCGCCGGCGAAGGCCGCGACGGTCAGGGGCCAGCCGTCGGCGGGGTGCTCCAGGCGTACCACTCCGTAGACCAGCAGCATCATCGCGCCCGTGACGCTCGCCGCGCCCGCCAGGTCGAAGCCCCGCGCCGCCGGCCGGGCGGCGGCGGGCTCCTTGAGCAGGGGGATGGCGGCGAGCAGGATCGCCAGCGACAACAGGACCGGCGCGAAGAAGACCCAGCGCCAGCCGAACGTGGTCAGCACCCCGCCGATCACCAGCCCCAATGCGAAACCGCCGGCGGCCGTGCCCGCGTAGATGAGCAGGGCCCTGTTGCGCTGCCTGCCCTCGGGGAAGTTCGTGGTGATCAGGGAAAGGCCCGCGGGCGTCATGAACGCGGCGGCCACCCCCGTGACGAACCTGGCCACCAGCAGCACCCACCCCTCGTCCGCGAACCCGCCGAGCCCCGAGAAGACCAGGAACACCCCCAGCCAGAGCAGGAACATCCGCCGCCTGCCCAGCAGGTCCGCCGCCCGGCCGCCGAGCAGCATGAAACCGCCGTAACCCAGCACGTACGCGCTCACCACCCCGCTCAGCATGCCGGTGGACAACCCCAGGTCGGCCCGGATGGACGGAAGGGCGACGTTCAGCATGGCCACGTCGATGCCCTCCAGGAAGATGGCCCCGCACAGAACAGCAAGCACGCCCCAGGAACGGGCGGGAACTATAGGCATGACAAACCCCCGGTTACTTCTAGGCAGGTCAGTTCTCTCTTGTAACCGTCCAAATCATGGGCCAACATGAAATGTCATGGAAGACGGCACTTTGAGATCACTCAGTTACTGCGAAGGCACCATGGAAGACGACGACTACGACGTACGGCAGTGGGACGTCCGGGAGGACTGCGAGGTCCGCCAGATCCTCGACCGCATCGCGGACAAGTGGTCGCTGCTCGTCATCGCCCTGCTCGACTGCCAGAGCCTGCGCTTCACCCAGCTCCGCCGCGAGATCGACGGCGTCAGCCAGCGCATGCTGAGCGTGACCCTGCGCCAGCTCGAACGCGACGGGCTGGTCAGCCGCACGGTCCACCCCGTTGTGCCGCCTCGCGTGGACTACGCGCTGACGCCGCTCGGCCGTACCCTGCACCAGACCATCAAGTCCCTGGTCACCTGGACCGAGAAGCACCAGGAGGAGATCGCCACGGCGCGTGCCGCGTACGACCGGCGGCGCGAGATGATGGAGTCATGACCGTTCCTGAGATCGAGGCCAGTGCCCTTCCCTCCGACGCCTACCTGCTCGACGTCCGAGAACAGGACGAATGGGTGGCCGGCCACGCGCCGGAGGCTGTGCACATCCCCATGACCCAGATCCAGGGCCGGGTCGACGAGGTCCCGAGCGACCGGACGGTCTACGTCGTGTGCCGGGTGGGCGGCCGGTCCCTGCAGGTCGCGGCCTGGCTCAACCAGCTCGGTCGCGACGCGGTCAACGTCGGGGGCGGCATGCAGTCGTGGGAGTTCGCGCGCCGCCCGATGGTCAGCGAGACCGGGCAGCAGCCGTTCGTAGCCTGAAAACTCGCCCTCTATGGCGGTTTTGCCGTCATTAAGGCATGATGAGGGCGCTAACTGCAGATCGTCGCGGGAGCTCGGGGTGCCGGGCTGAGAGGGCAGCTATCTGATCCGCTGCCGACCGCCTGAACCTGTCCGGGTAATGCCGGCGTAGGGAGTGTGCGATGACGCACGTCGTCGACGAAGTTCCGCTGACTCTCGAAGGACGACCGCCGAAGACGCTCGGCGTGCTCGACCAGGGTGCGCTCTGGGCGAACCTCGGCGTCAGCCTCCTGGGCTTCTCAGGGGCGCTGTTCCTGCTCGACCCCCTCGGCAACGCCCCGCTCAGCCTGGCCGCCGCGCTCCTGGCGGCCGTGGTCGGCAGCCTGATCGGCACGGCCATGGTGGGCCTGTCCGCCATCCCCGGCACGCGGACCGGGCAGCCGGCGATGGTGCTGCTGCGCGGGCTGTTCGGGGCCAGGATCTCCTACGTTCCCTCGGCGCTGAACATCGTGCAGATGCTCGGCTGGGGGGCCTTCGAGCTCTGGGTGATCGCCAAGGCCGCCACCGCGATCTTCGGCGGCGTGCCGTACCAGGTGTGGGTGATCGCGGCGGGGGTGCTGACCACCGCGCTCACGATCTGGCCGCTCGGCGCGATCCGGCTGCTACGCCGGTACGTCACCATCGGGGTGATCGTGTCGTTAGTCTGGTTCACCTGGTTCTTCCTGACCGAGGCTCCGGTGCACACCGGCGGGTCGTGGACCGCGTTCGCACCGGCCGTGGACTACGTGATCGCGATTTCGGTGTCGTGGGTGCCGATGGCCGCCGACTTCGCCCGGCACTCCAGGTCGAGCAGGGCCGCGTTCACCGGCGTGGTCGGCGGCTACACGCTGGCGCAGGTGGCCTGCCTGGGGCTGGGCGTGTACGCGGTGGCCATCGCCGGGGCGGACGCGGTGCTCGCCGACAGCACGGTGGTGTTCAACCCGTTCGTGGCGGTGCCGGTGGGCGCGTTGTTCTTCGGCATCCTGGTGCTGCGCGAGACCGACCAGTCCTTCGCCAACGTCTACTCCACCACGGTCTCGCTGCAGAACCTGATGCCGCGGGTGGACCGGCGGGTCATCTCCGGCGCGATCGGCGTGCTCACCGTCGCGATCGCCCTGGTCGTGGACGTCACCTCGTACGGCGCGTTCCTCACGGTGATCGGGGCGGTGTTCGTGCCGATGTTCGCGGTGCTCGCCGTGGACTACTTCGTGCTCGGCGGCTCCTACCGCTGGGACACCGGCGAGAACGCGCCCGCCCGCTGGTCGATGCTGGTGCCGTGGGCGCTCGGCTTCGTCGCCTACTGGCTGACCACGTCCACGATCACCGTCGAGGCGTGGGACGGCTTCTGGGTCACGGTCCGCGAGGCGATCGGGTTCACCCGGCAGCCGTGGATGAACGGCGCGCTCGGCGCCGCCCTGGTGGCGGCGCTGGTGACGCTGCTCATCGGCTGGCGGAGGCGCGACTTTCGACGTTGAGCAGGTGCTGCTTGGCGGCCGTGCCGCCCGGGTAGTCGCCCAGCGTGCCGTCCTCGCGCACCACCCGGTGGCTCGGCACGATCACGCAGATGGGGTTGGAGGCCAGCGCGTTGCCGATCGCCCGCAGCGCGCGCGGCCTGCCGATGCTCTCGCCGATCTCCTCGAGCGTCGTGGTGGTGCCGTAGGCGACCGCCATCGTCTTCTGCAGCACCGTACGCGCGAAGGACGTGGCCAGCGTCAGGTCCACCGGCGTGGCGAACGCGCGCAGGCGGCCGGAGAAGTACGCGTCCAGCTCCCTGCGCACCGGGTCGAGCCGCCGGGCGTCCGGCCCGATGAACGTGCCCACATGCCTGGTGACCAGCTCGAACACGTTGTTTTCCGGCTCGAAGCTGCACGCCGCGATGCCCTTGCCCGTCACGGCCAGCACCAGCTTGCCCACGGCGCCGTCGTAGGTGCCGAACGCGACGTCGGGCGGCGTCTCGCCTCTGTAGGTGCTGGAGGTCACGCGCAGCAGGGCATCGAGATCACCGCTCGACATTCCCTCACCCTCCCCACCCCGTAGAGAATCACCGTGACCGCAGCGTATCGGACGGATCGCCCGACGCACCCCCCGCGCCACGTGCACTATGGAGGTGTGGGGGACGAATGGGCCGGTAGTGACGATGAGATCGCTCGCGCGGTGCTCGCCAGCTCGCCCAACGCCGTCGTGGCGCTCGACAGAGATCAGACCGTGCTGGTCTGGAACGACGCGGCCGAGCGGCTCTTCGGGTGGACGGCGCAGGAGATGCTCGGGCGCAGGGCGCCGATCGTGCCCGGCGAGCTGACCGCCGAGCACAACGCCGTGCTGGAGCGGGTACGCACCGGCGGCCAGGTCTCGCTGCGCACCAAGCGCTTCCGCAACGACGGGAGCCTGCTCGACGTGCGGGTCGACATCAGCGCCTTACGCCTGGGCAGTGCGGTGGCCGGCTACGTCTGCGTGCACTACCTGGCCAGGGCCGACGAGGTCGCCAGGAACCGCATGGCACGCCGGGCCCGGCTGGTTCGCAGGCTCACTGACGTGGTCGGCGACATCAACTCCGAGCTGGAGCTCTCCGCCGTGCTCGACCGGATCTCGGCCAGCCTCACGGAGCTCACCGGGGCGGACGCGGGCGGGTTCGTGCTGATCGAGGAGGATCGGCTGCGGCTGGTCAGCACGTACCAGTTGCCGGAGACGCTCAGGGGCACCATCACCGACCTGCGTACGAGCCTCGTGGACAAGCTGTTACGCACCGGCAAGACCGTCATGCTGGAGTCGAACGGGCTGGACGACCTGGTGTGGGCGCGGCTGCCCGGGCTGCACACGATCGCGCTCGGCCTGGCCGCGGTCGGCGGGCGGCCGTACGGCGCTCTCTACGCGTTGTTCGCCCGGCGCACGCCGGGGCATCTCGAACTGGAGCTGCTGGAGCTGCTCGCCGGGCACGCGGGCATCGCCGTCGGCAACGCGGTGGCCTACCAGGAGGCGGTGCGGCAGCGGGCGCACGAGCGGGCCGTGTTCGACGCGAGCGCCGACGGGATCGCCGTGCTCGACGGGGCGGGCCGCGTGGTGCGCTGGAACCCGGCCGCCGCCGAGCTGACCGCCTTCTCCGCCGACGCGGTCATCGGCGGGCCGCCGCCGTTCCCGCTGCCCAGGCCGGGGGAGAAGCTCACGTTCCAGATGGAGAACGGGCGGTGGCTGGACGTGGTGAGCGCGCGGATCGAGGAGACGGGCGAGGTGGTCATCGACTTCCGCGACGTGACCAAGGCCAAGGAGCTGGAGGAGGCCAAGGATCTGTTCCTGGCCACGACCAGCCACGAGCTGCGGACGCCGATCACCATCGTGCGGGGGTTCGCCAGCACGCTGGACTCGCGCTGGGACAAGCTGACCGACCCCGAACGCCGCTCGGCCGTGCACACGATCGCCGAGCGGTCCAGATCGCTGGGGCGGCTCATGGACCACCTGCTGCTCGGCTCCCGGGCGGGGGCGGACGAGCTCAAGGTGCGGATCGAGGCGTTCGACCTGGCCGAGCGGATCGACGCGGCCACCCTCGGGCTGCCCGTGTTGTCGGACAAGCACCGGGTCGAGGTGATCATTCCCGTCGGGCTGCCGTACGTGCTGGGTGACGCGCTGGCGACGGACATCGTTCTGGGGCAGTTGCTGGAGAACGCGTTCAAGTATTCGCCGAAGGGCGGGTTGATCAGCGTTGAGGCCTGGCCTGAGGACGACAGCGTCGTAGTGGTGGTCGATGACGAGGGCGTCGGTATCGCCCCGCCTGACCGAGAGCGGATCTTTGAGAGGTTCGTCCAGGTGGACAGCGGCGACCGGAGACGGTTTGGTGGAGTGGGGCTGGGTCTCTACATCGTCCGCAGCCTCGCCAGGGCACAAGGGGGAGACGTGAGCGCTCATCCGAGACCTGGAGGCGGCACCAGGATGCGACTCGTCCTGCGAAGGAGCGGCTGAGCCGCCTCGTGGAGTGGGGCTATGAAGCAGCTGCGCTCGCACTATCGGATCCGACACACCGATGCGGTAACAAGGTGGTCACAGTTGCGCTGATCTATCGTCCAATGTGTACAAGCTGTGATCGAGATGCGGTTTCTGGGATCGAGTAACGGGGCATTTCGGTCGTACCGGGGAGTGTTCCCGCGGGGGGCACGGGTAACGGGGAGGTGGGTGTGTCAAGCGTGGTGCTGCTGCCGTACGCGCCGTCCAGCGTCGCCGTTGCCCGCCAGCGTCTGAGCACTGACCTGCAGGAAGGCGGCGTTTTCGGCGCCGCCATCGACGATGCCGTGCTCGTGGTGAGCGAGTTGCTGAGCAACGCGCTGCGGCACGCCCATCCGCTGCCGTCGGGCATGGTGCGGGTGGCCTGGCTGCGTAGCGACGATCACATAGAGGTGGCGGTCAGCGACGGGGGCGCGGCCACCGAGCCGCGGGCCGGCCGCCCGACCCTGTCCTCGCTCGGGGGCCGGGGGCTCGGCATCGTGGAATATGTGGCGGAGAGCTGGGGGGTTCGGCACGACGGGGACACGACGACCGTGTGGGCCATCCTGCCCGCCCCGCACACCCCGCACGCGTCGGTGAACGGGCAGGTGACGGCGGCCCTCAGAGAGGCCGGGTAGCGAGCACGGCCCGCTCGGAGACGGCCCACGCCGTGGAGACGAGCAGATAGAGCCCGGCCGCCAGCGGGAGCACCAGCGCGGCGAGCACGGAGCCGTACGGGACCAGCGGCATGATCTTCCTCAGCAGCGGCGGCTGCTCCTCGGTCACCTTGATCTGCCTCGCCGCAAACCAGGCCACCACGGCGATCAGCGCTATTAGCAGCACAAAGACCAAAACCGGCCAACTGACCAGACCGTAATTGGCGATCACCCCCGCCACCTGCTGCCCCAGCGGCGCCCCGAACAGGTCATGCCCGGCCAGCGCGGTCGGATGCGTGGCCACCCGGTACATCAACCACATGAACGGCAGCTGCCCCAGCATGGGCATGAACCCGGCGAACGGTGAACTGCCCTCCTTGGCGTAGAGGGCGGACAACTCCTTGGACAGCCGCTCGGGGTTACGGGCGAAGCGCTTCTGCAACTCGCGCAACTTGGGCGCCAGGCGCTCCCTGATCTTCGCGGTACGGGCCTGGCGGACGTTGAGCGGCAGCAGCACCAGGCGTACGGCCAGCGTGAACAGGACGATCCCGAGCGCGGCGTGGCCCCCGGACAGGTTGATGACGAACGCGACGAGAGAATCGATCATGAGCCCTACTTCGGATGAGGTGGATGAAAGGCTCACTCGAAGAGGAGCCCCGCTTCGGCTGGAAGCGGGGCAGGCTACGGGGCTCGCGGGCGTGAGCGTCCGGCCGCGTCGGGATCGCGCTGGCGCAGGAAGGCCGTGCGGCGCGCGTAGGTCAGCGGAAAGCCCGGCGGCTCACCACTGAGGGCGGGCAGCAGCGTGGCCGCCCACGTGGCCAGCAGCAGGATCGCCATCATGGTGATCCCGACCAGCCACGGGTCGAACAGGAACAGCGTCACTGCGACCGGGATGACTTGCCTACCACGGTGACCGTGATGAAGACGAGCAGAGCGACCACACCGATGATCAACGCGATCTTGATCAGTCCTGCCAGCATCGGCAGCAGGAAGTTGAACAACACGAAGAGACCGAGCAAGGTCCCTATCACGAGCATCACGACTCTACCCATGGAGCCACCGTACGTCCTCGGGGCATGATCCGCGAGGCTTACGAACCAATGACGTAGATGTCACTTCCTGTCAGCTCGGCCGTACCGTGAAGTAGTGAATACCCGCATCCTGGTCGTTGATGATGATCCGACCGTTTCCGAGGTCGTGGCGCGCTATCTGGAGCGCGACGGGCACGAGGTCGAATGCGTGGGCGACGGTGTGGAGGCGCTGCGCAGGGCGCTGGCGAACCCGCCCGATCTCATGGTGCTCGACCTGATGCTGCCCAAGATCGACGGGTTGCAGGTGTGCAGGAAGCTCAGGGAGCGGTGGCCGGTTCCGGTGATCATGCTGACCGCGCTGGGCGAGGAGATCGACCGGGTGGTCGGCCTGGAGACGGGGGCCGACGACTACGTGACCAAGCCGTTCAGCCCGCGCGAGCTGGCCCTGCGGGTGCAGTCCGTGTTGCGGCGGGCCAGGGGGGCCTCCGTCACCGGCGGGACCGGGGTGCTACGCGACGGGGATCTGGTGGTGGACGTGGGGGCCCATGAGGTACGGCTGCGCGGGGACGAGGTGATGTTGACGGCCCGGGAGTTCGACCTGCTGGCTTATCTGATGCGTAATCCGCGGCAGGCGTTCAGCCGGTCGGCGCTGCTGAACCAGGTGTGGGGGTGGTCGTTCGGCGACTCGTCGACGGTGACGGTGCATGTGCGGCGGCTGCGGGAGAAGATCGAGCCCGATCCGACCGAGCCGCGCAGGATCGTCACGGTGTGGGGAGTGGGGTACCGGTACGAGCCTTTGGAAGGTGGCTCCTGATGCCGCCGGCGGTGGCCGTGGGGGAGCTGCCGATGGTGGTGGCCGTGGCGGCCGGGTGCGGGCTGCTGGTCGCGCTCGCCGGCATCTGGGTGATGTGGCTGCTGCGTACCAGGTCCATCGGGGTGATGCTGGCCGTGGTCGTGGTGGTCGCCGTGGCGGCGACCCTGGCCGGAGTCGTGGCGATCATCATGAAGATGATCATCGAGGGGGCGGTCAAGGACTTCGTGCTGAGCGTGGTGGCCGTGGGCGGGGTCGTGGGGCTCGGGGTCGCGTTCGTGTTGTCGAAGCGGGTGGTGGGGGAGAGCAGGCGGCTGGTGGCGGCGGTAGGCGATCTGCCGTTCGTCGCGCCCCAGGGGCTGCCCGCCGAGCTCCAGACGATCGCGAACACCCTTGAGGAGGCGTACGCGCGTGAGCGGGCCCTTGAGGGGGCGCGGCGGGAGCTCGTCGCCTGGGTGAGCCACGACCTGCGGACGCCGCTGGCCGGAATGCGGGCCATGGCCGAGGCGCTGGAGGACGGGGTGGTGGCCGACCCCGAGACGGTCGCGCGCTACCACGGGCAGATCAAGCTGGAGGTGGAGCGGCTTTCCGCGATGGTGGACGACCTGTTCGAGTTGTCGCGGATCCACGCCGGGGCGCTGCGGCTCTCGCGCGCCAGGATCGGGCTGGCCGACCTCGTGGCCGACACGCTGGCCGGGGCCGAGCCGCTCGCCCGGGCCAAGGGGGTGGTGCTCACGGCCGAGGCGGCGGCGACCGTGCCGGTGGAGGCCGACGCGGGGGCGTTGGGGCGGGCTCTGGGGAACCTCGTGGTCAACGCCATCCGGCACACGCCATCGGACCGGACCGTGGTGCTGCGGGCCGGGGTGGACGACGCGGGGATGGCCTGCTTGTCGGTGACGGACTGTTGCGGGGGGATTCCCGAGGAGGATCTGCCTCGGGTGTTCGAGGTGGCTTTCCGGGGGGAGGTCGCTCGTACTCCTACTGCTGACGGTGGGGCGGGGCTCGGGCTGGCCATCGCGCAAGGGATCGTGGAGGCGCACGACGGGGTGATCGGGGTGGTCAACGACGGGCCGGGGTGCCGGTTCGAGATCCGGCTTCCCCTGGTCAGAAGCTGACGACCTCTTAGGCGCTCTCGGGGAACGCCGTGTCGGCTGTGTCCCGAGGTGCACCGAACGACTCCGACATTGCGCGAAATGTCGGGCAAGGCCAGCGCCACATGCAGCTCCGGCAGCGCAGGATCGGGTGGGCGGTGTCACTGGTGATGCCTCCCGCGTCCCTCGGCTGGTGGAGATCGAGCAACCTGAGCCCGAGCTCCGAGAACCTGAGCAGCTCGGTACGGGCGCCGGAGAGGAAATCGAGGTCATCGAGCGCCAGGCGGGTGCGGATGGGAACGTAGCCTTCGTGGTTCACCAGGCCACGAAGGCGCTCTGCTTCGTCATGCCATGACGTGGCCTTCTCTGTGCGGATGAGGATGGTCTCCAGGCGTTCTCGGAGCCCCTGACGCTGAGGATCTTCAGGTTTGTCGGCTTTCATCGATGCGGGGCCCGCCAGTCGTGCCCCAGCCCCTCCTTCTCCGTGAAGTGGTGCCGGTTTCGGTGTCACGCTGTCAAGCTTCGCGTACTCTCCGTTTCCGTGGAGCCCAAACGGAGGACAAAAACCTGGGGTTGCCCTATCGGCGTGACAACGTGACCGGAAGCCTCCGCGCCGCTAGCCTGCCCATGTGGAGCTCAAGGTCTCGACTCGATCACATGCCGGGTGCGCACTCGTTGCCATCACCGGAGAAATCGACCTGTACACGGCGCCCCACCTGCAGTCCGAGTTCACTCGGCTGTTGCAGGAAGGGCCTAGCCGGGTGGTCATCGACATGTCCGCCGTGGATTTCTGCGACTCCACGGGGATGAACGTGCTGTTGTCGGCACTCAAACGCATGAAAGAGCAGGGTGGGGGGCTCGAAGTGGCCTCCCCGCGTCCTGCCGTACGTAAGATTCTGCAGGTCACAGGGCTTGATTCGGTGTTCGTCGTACATGATGAGGTGCCGCGGGAGTTCCTCATCACCGAGGGATCATGACGGGGTCGGCGCTCGGGAGCCAGGGCGGCCGCGTTCTTCGCGGTGGTGACGCTCTGTGAGCACTGGAGACACGGCGGTCATCATTCCGGCCGTCAACGAGGCCGACCGCATCGCGGCCACGGTCGCGGCCGCCGCGGCCCTGCCCGGTGTGGATCTCGTCGTGGTCGTGGACGACGGCTCGCGGGACCAGACCGGCAGAGTGGCGCGCGCGGCGGGGGCCCGGGTGGTGCGGCACAGCCGCAACCGGGGCAAGGCCGCCGCGATGGAGACGGGCGCGGAGGCGGTCCGTCTCCTGGACGAGGACGCCGCTCCCCGTCACCTGCTCTTCCTCGACGCCGACCTGGGCGCGACGGCTCACGCCGCCGCGCCGCTCATCGAGCCCGTACGCGCGGCGAAGGCCGACATGACCATCGCCGTGTTCACGACGCGGGTGAAGCTGGGCGGCCATGGCTTAGTCGTACGCCTGTCGAAGGAGGGCATCCGCCGGGCCACCGGCTTCGAGCCCGCCCAACCGCTCAACGGCCAGCGTTGCCTCACCAGAGCCGCCTTCGAAGCGGCCCGGCCGCTGGCGCACGGGTTCGGGGTGGAGACGGCGTTGACGATCGACCTGTTGCGCAAGGGGTACCGGATCGCCGAGGTCGAGGTGGACATGGCGCATCGTGCCTCCGGGACGGATTGGCGGGCGCAGCTTCATCGGGCGCGACAACTGCGGGACGTGGCGCTCGCGTTGGCCACGCGAGAGCCGCTCATCTCCCAAAATCTCGACAAACTCCGCGCCAAACGTTGATCCTGTCCATGTCCTCGGCCTCGGCCTTATGGTGTGAGGTCTGGGCTGGGTTCGTCATCCACAGGAAGTCGTGACCCGGGCCGGTTATCCACAGGCGGTTGCCGGTGGGCCGAAGGCGTCTTGCGAGTGTGCTGGAATTTCCCGGTGACTTCGGAGACGTGGCAGGAAAAGGCACGAGGTCGGCTCGCCGGGCCGGCCACGGCGGCGATCGGCGCTTCGATCCTGCTGACGATCAGCATTGGGCTCCTCGGCCCATCGGCCATGGTTCCCGCGCTGGGTGGCCCTTCCTGGCAGCCGCCGTACTCTCTCGACGTCCACCCCGGCCCGCACCTGGTGATCGCTGTCGCCGCGGCCGCGCTCATCCTCGGCGGCCTCGGCCTCCTGGCCGCCCTGACGACCATCCGATCCCCAGCCACGGGCGCGCCCGATGGCCGCCGGTCGCTGCCCAGCGCACGGCTGCTGGTGCTCATCGGGTGTCTGGCCGCCGGAGTCCTGGCGTTCCTACCTCCGTCGGGCTCCGGCGACCACCTCAACTACGCCGCGTACGGCCGCATGGTGACGCTGGGCCTCAGCCCCTACACCCATGGCGCCGTGGACCTGCCAGGCGACCCGGTGGCCGACGCGGTCGAGCAGCCGTGGCGTGAGGAGCCGAGCGTGTACGGCCCGGTGGCCACGGCCCTGCAAGCGGTGGCGAGCTGGATCGGCGGCGACTCGGTGCGGCTGACGATATTCGTGCTGGCCCTGTTCAACGCCGCCGCCTTCATCGCGACGGGTCTCCTCATAGACCGTTTCACCAGAGACGACCCGGCCGGCCGCCTGCGGGCCGCTCTGCTGTGGACGGCCAACCCGCTCCTGCTCTACCAGCTGGTCGCGGGCATGCACGTGGACACGCTCGCCATCGCCTGCATGGTCGCCGCCCTCCTGGCCAGAAGCCGTCCCGCAGGCTCGGGTGTGCTGCTCGGGCTCGGCGTGGCCATCAAGATCAACGCCGGGCTCGTGGCCCTCGGGCCGGCCTGGGAGCTACGCCGGAGACCCGCCCGCCTGGCACTCATGGCCGCCTGCGCCCTCGCGGTGGTGGTCGTCGGATACGCGATCGCGGGCCCCGAGGCGATCACGCCGGTGACCCGGACCAGCAAGTCGATCTCGCACGCCTCGTTCTGGAAGCTCGTCCAGGGCTGGCTCCAGTCCATCGTGGGCACTGGCAGCGCCTATCGAGCGGAGATCCAGATCGGCTCCCTCCTGGTGCTCGCGCTCGTCGCCTGGTCCCTGCTCCGCCTGGCCGCACGCTCGCGCTGGGCGAGCCACCACGGTTCAGCCCACCCGGCAACAGGGATGAGCCGCCAGACGAAGAACGTGGCGAGCCGGGACACGTCGGGCGGGCGGGGGGGGCTGGAGGCGCCGGTCGTGGCGGCGGGGCTGGTGGTGGCCTACCTTTTCGCCACCCCGTACATCCTGCCCTGGTACGACGGGCTGGCGCTGGGGCTGCTGGCGATCGTGGGGGCGTCCGCGGTGGACGGGTTCGTCGTCGTACACCTGCTGGTCCTGTCGCTCGCCTACCTGCCCGCGCGGGTGGAGGGGCAGCCTCAGGACCTCGCGTGGCTCACCACCGTGGTCAGGCCTCAGCTCGCGTGGGTGCTGCTGGCTCTGACCGTGGCCCTGGTGGTGTGGGCGTGCCGAGCTGCAGGGCGCGTACACAGGCGGCCAGCGTCAACGGCACGGCCACCGTTAGCGCCATAGCGGGGATGGCGATGCCCGAGTCGTTCATGAGGAAGCCGACGAAGGCACACGTGAGCGCCCCGAACAGGCCTGCCCTGAGCGTTGGGGTCAGGTGGTAGGCCTGGCCGAGGGCCGAGGCGCCCCACCGCGAGGGGCGGGCCAGCACCAGGAAGAGGAATGCCAGCGCGACCAGCGAAAGGAGGGTCAGTGACCAGTTGCCGACGGTTACGCCGATCATGGCACTGAACTTGCGGCCGACGACGGTCCACGCCTGACCGTCGATGATCTGCTGCACGAAGGCGCCCAGGTGGGTTCGCTGTGCTTCCGGGCGCAGCCAGTCGAACACCGAGATGGCGCCCACGAACGCGGCCCCCACCAGGCCGACGAGCAGGAGCCTCAGCACCGATACGCGTTTGCCCGAGAGCAGGATGAGGAAGACGGCCAAGCCGATCACGAACGCCGGCACCCCGCCGAAGTCCGCACCCCACGACGGCCACCCGTCTGCGAAGACCGCGAATCCCCCGTACACCGCGCACACCGCCACCACCACAACCCTGGACACACCCCTGCCGACCAGCCACTGAGCCACTCCAGCCAGCCCGAGGACGGTGCCGGTGGCGTAGACGGCGAAGGCGATGTTGCTGAAGCCGTAGAACCGTCCCCCGGTCACGGGCTCGTAGCCGGTCACGGCGTTCACCTGGAGTTTGGAGCCGGTCATGACATCGACGAGGAGAGCGAGCGAGGTGACGGCGGCGACCACGGTGAGCGGGCCCAGCACGTGCGAACGCCACGGCCCGGCGAAGGCGATGGCGGTGATCAGCCCGGCGATGCCCAGGATCGTCACGATCACCGACACCATCGGCACCGGCAGCGTCCACCAGGGCACCAGCTGGGCCAGGAACGTGGAGACGGCGATGGCTCCGCTGACCACCGCGACGATCTGCACGGCCTTGAGGAGCTTGGAGGTGCTCGCAAGAAGAAGGCCGGTCGGAGGGGTGGCGGCGGGCTCTGCCGCGCGCCTCTGATCGGTGGTGGCGGCGGTGGGGTCCGGTATGCGTGCTTGATCGGCGGAGGTGGCGGGGGGCGCGGACGTGGTGTCGTGCGGCGTGTCGGCAACGGCGGTCTGGGGTGGTGTTTCGGGGAGGTCGGTGGAGCGGCGGCGGAGGGCGAGGGCGGCGAAGGCGTAGAAGAGCAGCTGGACCGTCACCAGGACGGTGAAGAACGGGCCGCGTACCTCTCTGAGGACCTGGCTGGCCAGGTCTCCGTCCGAGAGTTCCGTCACCGTGTCGGCCGATGCGGCGGGGGCGGGGCCGCCGGGTTGCCAGGGGCGGCCGACCACTTCGCGTGGAGAGGGCAGGCCCAGGAGCTGGAGGGTGGTGGCGGTGAGGTCGGTGATCGTGACCAGGGCGTCCTGGCGGGTGGAGGTGGCGGTGAGGTAGCCGTGCGGGTATGCCTGTCCGCTCGAGGACGGGCCGGTGGCGATCGCCACGTGCAGGTGGGCGTTCGTCGTCACGTCGGAGACGCCCGCCAGCAGGATGGACGTGCCGGGCGGCAGCTTGCCGATCAAGGTGCCGATCTGCTGGTCCGCCTGGGTTACGGCTGCTTGGCGCGCTGCGGCGGGCAGAGGGGTGGGGACGCCGTACTCGTCGAGGGGTTGGCGGGTCCAGGCGTTCGCGAGGTCGGCGGCTTCGAGGACGATCAGGTTGTACGGGGTGGGGTCGCCGAGGGCATCAGGAGTGGGGGCGTATTTAGCGATATTTCCGGACTTGTCCGCCCCGCCAACGGCGGCACCCGGGCCGATGGCGGCGACCTTGCCCCCACCGTCGACCACCAGCTGGCCCAGAGTGCCGAGTCGAGCGTCGTAACCGGTTTCGGACTGGTATGCGGCCAGGGCCGACCAGCTCGGGATCGTGGCGCCCGTGTCCGTGAGCTGGGGTGTGGACGGTGCGGGGCAACCCCTGCCCGCCGTACCGGCCCGTTGGCCTGCCGAGATGGTCAGCCAGCCCGCGACAGGGCAGGTGATGCCACGGTCCGGGGGTGGCACGGCTCGCGTGGAGAGGGAGGCGGAGGCGCCTTGGCCGACGAGGCGCCACAGATTGGGGGTCCGTGATCGGTCGAGGTCGCTCCATTCGAGGCCGGGCACGCCAATGAGGGCTACTCGGCCTTGCGCGGCTGGAGCGTTGGTCGCGTGCGCGGGGTTTGTGGTGGACGTGCTTGCGGTGAGGGAGGTTCGGCCAAGGGTGGTGGCGTTGGCGGAGGTCGGAGTCAGGCACGTAGCGAGGGCCAGACCGAGGAACAGCGTGGTCATGGTGCGCTTGACGCCTCGTCCAAGAACTGCCCGCGCAGGCGATATGCGGCGGTCCCCGGTTCGGCGGTGCTCGCCGTTCCAGCCGTGCTCTCCACACCGGCTGCGCTCCCCGGACCGCCCAGAAGGTGGGTACGGTGTGGCGTTCGGCATGTACGGACCCCCAGTGTCTGCCCCTCGATCAACAACAGCCAAGCCACCACACGGTAACGTGCCACATCTTGACATCCTCCCCTGTCCGAAGACGGAGGATTTCAACAGCCCCACGAGGAGGAGGTCGTGTTGAGGTTCGCGGTTCGCAGGCCCGGCGGCCCGGTCGCCTCCCCGCGCGGCCACCGCGTGCCACCCGAGCGCCGCCTCCCGGGCGGTCGCCGGCCGTTAGCGCGACCTGCCGATCAATCTACCGGCCGCCGACGACCACACCAGGAGACGACAGTGCCCGGCCGCTCCGCGTATCCTCCCCCGCCTGAAGGACGCGGACGGCACGCTGCGAGTGCGCGATGATCCGGCGGCAGTGGTGGGCGTGGGCGATCGTGGCGCTCGTCGTCGCGGCGGCCGTGGCGCCGTTGGTGCACACGTGGCTCACCAATCCGGACGACCAGCGGCTGGTCGACCTGGACGTTTACCGTACCGGGGGGCAGATGCTCCTCGACGGGCAGCCGGTGTACGAATTCTTCACGCCCGCGCCCCAACTGCTGCCGTTCACATATCCGCCCATCGCGGCCATGCTGGCCGTGGTGCTGGCCGAGATGTCCTGGAGCACGGCGCAGTGGGTCTGGACGGTCGGGATCTTCGTGGCGCTGGCCGTGACCGTGGGGTTCGCGTTCCGGCAGGCCCTGGGGAGGCAGGGGCTGCGGAAGTACGTGCCGTGGGTGTTCGCGTTCCTCATGGTGGCCTGCGCGTACTTGATGCCGATCAGGGATCAGGTGCGGTTCGGGCAGGTGGACATCCTGCTGGTCGCCCTGTGCCTGGCCGACTGTGTGGCGAAGCGGCCCTGGTGGCCTCGGGGGTTTCTGATCGGGCTGGCCACGGCGGTGAAGTTGACGCCTGGGGTCTTTCTGATCTATCTGCTCGTCACCAGGCAGTGGCGGACGTTCTTCATGGCGGCGTTCGTGGCGGCGGTGCTCACGTTGTTGCCGTTCGCGGTGATCCCGCGGGACGCGGCCGACTTCTGGTTCTGGGCGCTGCTCGATCCCGAACGGCTCGGCGCGAACGCGGCCACCACCAACCAGTCGATCCGCGGCATGCTGATCCGGCTCTACCTGCCCGAACTCGCGACGTCTGCGATCTGGCTGGTGATCGTCGCCGTGGTCGCCTGGTATGGGTTCCGTGGCGCGCGTGCCGCGTACAAGGCGAACGATCCGGTCACTGCCGTCGCGCTCGCCGGCCTGATGGCCGTGTTGCTCTCGCCCGTGGCCTGGATCCACCATCTGGCCTGGGTCGTCGTGGTGCTCGGCGCGATCGTGGGGGATGGGCGCGATCCGGTCAGGTTGCGGGTGGCGGCGGGGGTGTGGCTGTTCTACGTGGTGCCGGTGCCCTGGTGGGGGGTTTCGCTGAAGGCCGCCGACATCCCGGGGGTCAGTGTGGTGCTCGGGAAGATCGTTCAGAACGGGTTCGGGCTCGGGGCGCTGGCTCTGGTGTGGTTGTTGGTGTCCTGGTTGCCGAAACGGCGGAGATCGCCTGACTGAGCCGTTACCCTCTGTGCCGTGCTCGTTACCACATGGGTCATCGTGGGCGTCGTCGCCGGAGTCAGTGGCGTATTCATCGGGTATCTGGCGCTCCGGCAGGCCAGAGCCACGGTGGAGGACTGCCAGCGGATGCTCGCCAGGCAGACGAGCGAGGGCATGGGCGACCTCAAGGCCATCAGGGACGTGGCCGTCTGCCGGTACGACGCCCTCTCGGAGATGACCGGGCGGTTGTCGTTCTCGGTCGCGATGATCAACGGGCTGGGTGACGGGATCGTGTTGACCTCGATCAACGGCCGGAGCGAGACGCGTACCTATGTCCGGCCCGTGGTGGCCGGGAAGGGGCAGCAGCCGCTTTCGCCCGAGGAGGAAGAGGCGGTGCGGGCGGCCAGGCTGGGGCTCGGACCGCTGATCGCATCCCGGGCCTCAGGAATGATGTAGCTCGCCGAGCCCAACCTGACGGCTGGTCCGCGACGTGGAGGCCGACTCGTCCGTACGCGCCGGGCCGAAAGGACGCGTGTGGCGTCAACCTGCGGATACTCTGGATGCATGCCCAGACTCGCCTATCTCGGGCCGGAGGGGACCTTCACCGAAGAAGCCCTGCGGCTCCTTGACCCCACCGCCGAGCAGCTACCCTGCGCCACGGTGAGCGCCGCGCTCAACGCCGCCCGCACCGGCGACGCCGACGGCGCTGTGGTGCCACTGGAAAACTCCATCGAGGGCGCGATCACCACGACGCTCGACGAGTTCGCCTGGGGCGAGCCGTTGCTGATCACCGCCGAGCTGTTGCTGCCCGTGCAGTTCTCGCTGCTGGCCAGGCCCGACACCGAGATCCCCCACATCAAGCGGGTCTACACCCATCCGGCCGCTATCACCCAGTGCCGCGCCTTCATCTCGCGCGAGCTGCCCGACGCCGTCGTGGTGGCCGCCCCTTCGACAGCCGCCGCGGCGCAGGAGGTCTCACTGCCCGGCTCGCCGTACGACGCCGCCATCGCCGCGCGCATCGCCGGTGAGCACTACGGTCTCGTGGAGCTGGCCGGCGACATCGGCGACAGGTCCGACACCGTGACCAGGTTCGTCAGGGTGAGCCGTCCGGGGCCGCTGCCGGCGGTGACCGGCTCCGACCGCACCACGCTGGTCGTCTTCCTCGCCGACGACCACCCGGGCGCCCTGCTGGAGATGCTGACGGAATTCTCCGTGCGCGGGGTCAACCTGACGCGCATCGAGTCGCGGCCGACCGGCGACGGCATCGGGCGCTACTTCTTCCATTTCGACTTCGAGGGTCACATCGCCGACGCCCGCGTCGGGGAGGCCATCGCGGGGCTGCACCGCATCTGCGGCGAGGTGCGGTTCCTCGGCAGCTATCCGCGGGCCGACGGTGTGGCGCCGCAGATCAAGCGGGGCACGGCCGACGCCGAGTTCGCCGAGGCGGGCGACTGGCTCGCGCGAATCCGCTCGGGCCAGGTCTGAGAAGCGCGTCCAAGGCACCCCGGTGCGCGGCTGAGGGCCCGGGTGGGCTCATCCAAGGCCGAGCTGTGTCTGGATGCGCCGCGTCACGGGCGGGCGCGGCCAGCGGCCCAGAGGCCTCACGGGAATCCAGGGGCGGGACGCCTCCGGGCGCCGGTAGCCTTGCCTTGTGATTGACCTGCGTACCCTTCGTGAGGACCCCGACCGGCTACGGGCGTCGCAGCGTGCCCGCGGTGAGGACGACTCCGTCGTCGACACGCTGCTCGACCTCGACGAGCGCCGCCGATCCGCGCTGACCTCGTTCGAGTCCCTGCGCGCCGAGCAAAAGAGCATGGGCAAGTCGGTCTCCAAGGCGCAGGGCGAGGAGAAGGCCGCGCTGCTCCAGCGGGCCAAGGATCTCGCGAGCCAGGTCAAGGCCGCCGAGGCCGAGGCGGAGAAGCTGGCGGGCGAGCTGGACGAGGTCCTCCAGACGGTGCCCAACATCGTCGAGGCAGGCGCCCCGTCCGGTGGCGAGGACGACTACGTGGTGCTCGAGACGCATGGCGAGCCGCGGGTGTTCGACTTCGAGCCCAAGGACCATCTGGAGCTGGGCGAGGCGCTCGGCGCCATCGACATGGAGCGGGGCGCCAAGGTGTCCGGCTCGCGGTTCTTCTTTCTCAGGGGCGTCGGCGCGCGCCTGCAGCTCGGCCTGCTCAACATGGCCATGCAGCAGGCCATCGAGGCCGGGTTCACGCCGATGATCACGCCGGTGCTGGTCAAGCCGGAGACCATGCAGGGCACCGGCTTCCACGTGGCCCACGACAAGGAGATCTACCGGCTCCCCGAGGACGACCTCTACCTCGTCGGCACCTCGGAGGTGTCGCTGGCCGGCTACCACGCCCAGGAGATCCTCGGCGGCGACGACCTGCCGCTGCGCTACGCGGGCTGGTCGTCGTGCTTCCGGCGCGAGGCGGGCTCGTACGGCAAGGACACCAGGGGCATCATCCGGGTCCACCAGTTCGACAAGGTGGAGATGTTCTCCTACGTACGCCCCGAGGACGCCAACGAGGAGCACCAGCGGCTGCTGGCGTGGGAGAAGGAGATGCTGGCCAAGATCGAGGTCCCCTACCGGATCATCGACACGGCGGCGGGCGACCTCGGCATGTCGGCCGCCCGCAAGTTCGACTGCGAGGCGTGGATCCCCACCCAGGGCCGCTATCGCGAGCTGACCTCGACTTCCAACTGCACGGAGTTCCAGGCCCGCAGGCTCGCCGTCCGCTTCCGCGACAAGGACGGCAAGCCGCGGCACCTGGCCACGCTCAACGGCACGCTGGCCACGACCCGCTGGATCGTCGCGATCCTGGAGAACCACCAGCAGGCCGACGGCTCCGTGGTGGTCCCCCAGGCACTGCGCCCCTACGTGGGGCTCGACGTGCTGGAGCCGTCCAAGTAGTAGCGGCGGGCGTCGTTCCTGATGAGGGCGACGCTCGCCAGCAGCACGAGGGCGGTCAGCAGCACGGCGATCGCGACGGCGGCCCAGTAGGCGCCGGGCACGCCCGCGGACCAGCCGTAGAAGGGCAGGTAGACGCCGGCGTAGACGAGCGGCGCGGCCGTTGCGCCGACCGCCGCCGTCACTGGCCGGGCCCGGCCCGCCAACGCCAGCACGAGGCACACCACGGTGCCGACCACGGTCGCGATCATGCCGGAGACTCCGATGCCCAGGAGGGCTTCCAGGTTCAGGTCGGAGGCGAACAAACCGGCGAGGCCGAGCGGGTCGGCGCCGCGTCCGGCGCTGAGTACGGCGAAGAAGCCCAGGCAGGCGGCCGCGGCGAAACCGGTGTAGACGCGGTGGAACTGCCGCAGTCCCGCCCCGACGCCGCCGAACAACACGCACGCGGCCAGGAAGAGCGCCACGTTCCGTTCCGGGGACAGGTCCATGGCCGGGGCCTCCACGGCCGCCGTCTCCTGCGAGCCGGGCCAGCCCACCCGCCGCCACGTCCCCTGCACGTCACGGACCAGAATGCCGTCCAGGCCGTTCGCGACGACCACGACGTGCCCGCCGGGCCGGGGCTGCGCGGCCAGCGCCATCGAGTACTGGCCGGTCGAGTTGGAATAGGTCCTGTTGAGCCGTTCGACGTCGTCCTCGCTCATCGCCCATGAGGGGCCCCACGTCCTGCCGCCGTCGTCGGACTGCTCGACGGCCATGCGGTCGGGCACGACCCGGTAGCACCGTGTCGCCTGCATGGGGACGCAGGCGGCGCTCTGGGCCGGCTTCGGCCGATCGTCGGTCGTCCCCACAGACCATGTAAGCCCGCCGTCCTCGGAGACCCGCGAGGAGGTGTCGTACATGTGGACGATGATCCGGTTTCCGGCCACCTCGACGGAGTGGGCCGTGGGGTGGCGCACGCCCGAGGTGGCGGTCACTGCCAGCACGGCCAGCGGCACGGCGACCATGATCCGCAGACGGGCGGAGTCGGAGTGGAGGCTGCGCCGGCGTACCCACCAGGCCAGGGCGAGCACGGGCAGCGCCAGAAGGTCCGTGGGATCGGCCAGGACGCGCGACGGGCCCGCCACGAGGGTCCAGGCGTGGGAGGCGATCTCAGCGCCCGTCTCCGTGGTCTTCACGAGCGCGAACAACACCCCGGTCAGTACGGTCGCCGCCAGGTCGGCCCGCCGCCAGAAGAGCAGCGCCAGCAGGGCGGGCGCCACGACGAGGCCGGCGACGTCGCTGAGCTTGCCCGTGACGAACCCGGGCCAGGCCTGCTTGAGCAGGTGGTCGTTGATCAAAAGCACGATCACCCCGGTAACGGTCACGGGGTGGCATAACCACACGTACCTCATGTAGAGGTCGATGGCTGGAAGGAGCAGAAGGTTCGCGGCCGTGACCAAGCCGACACAAGCAAAAGACCGGAGCCCGCTGGAAGCGAACTCCGGTCTGTCTCGCTGCTACAGGTCAGATGGCTCGGACCTGAGAGGCCTGCGGCCCCTTCTGGCCCTGCGTGATCTCGAACTCGACCCGCTGCCCGTCTTCAAGGCTGCGGTAGCCGTTGCCTTGGATCTCGGAGAAGTGCACGAACACGTCCGGCGCACCGCCGTCCGGGGCGATGAAGCCGAAGCCCTTCTCGGCGTTGAACCACTTGACGGTTCCCTGAGCCATAAAGCTCTCCCTCAGGATGTGAATCTATGGGACCCACACCTCGTGGGTCCCGGTGTGTCGTACAGCAAGCACCCGGGGTGGCTCAGACAAAGTCATGCTGGTTTTCACTACGGGATCAGCTAATACAACGCCATCACATCTAACACCATTCTGGAGCGTTGGTGTTCCCGTCCCTAGGAAGATTTCTGTCGAGCGGCATCACCGGGCAAACTGGAACCTGTTATGCAGAGCCTTCCCGCACCGCGCCTAGTGGCCACCGACCTCGACGGTACCGCGTTGCGCACGGACGGAACCGTGTCTCCCCGCACGGTCTCCGCCTTCGGCAAAGTCGAGGAATCGGGGGCCGTGCTGGTGTTCGTGACAGGGCGCCCGCCTCGGTGGATGGGCGGGGTCGCGGGTGTCGTACGTCACCGCGGGCTCGCCATCTGTGCGAACGGGGCGCTGATCTACGATCTTCATACCGAACGGATAGTGGAATCTCACCTGATCACCGTCGACGTACTCGTGGAAGTCGTCGCTCAGCTAAGAGCGAACGTGGCCGATCTCGTATTTTCGGTCGAGTATGAAGCCGGTTTTGCGCATGAGTCAGATTTCCTGCTCGGCGGCCTGGACAGGGGCGTGGGGGCGGTACGCGTCGAGTCCGTGACCGCGCGCCCGTGCGCCAAGCTGCTGGCCCTGCACCGCGGCATGACCGCGGACGAACTCCAGGCCACCGTGGAGGAGTTGGTGGGGCACCTGGTGACCGCCACGCACTCCAGCGGCAGGGGACTGATCGAGATGAGCGCCCAGGGCGTGACGAAGGCGACGGCCCTGGCGGCGCTCGCCGGGCAGCACGAGATCAAGCCCTCGCAGGCGATCGCGTTCGGCGACATGCCCAACGACCTGCCCATGCTGAGCTGGGCAGGCACGTCGTACGCCGTCGCGAACGCGCACCCCGACGTGCTGGCGGCGGTCGATCACGTGACCGCGGCCAACGACGACGACGGCGTCGCGCAGGTGATCGAGCGGCTTTACGGATAGCCGCGGCCAGCGGCTGTCCGCAGCAGGCGCTTGCGCCGCTACAGGTAGGGCCCCGAGCCGCCGTGCGGCCGCCCCTGCTCGTCACCCTGCGGCACACCGGGCAACGCCCTGCGCATCTGCTCCAACTGGGCGCGAGCGGCCATCTGTTGCGCGAACAGCGTGGTCTGGATGCCGTGGAACAACCCTTCGAGCCAACCGACCAGCTGGGCGTGCGCGATGCGCAGCTCCGCCTCGCTCGGCGGCGTGCCGTTCTCGTCGGTGAACGGGAGCGACAGGCGCTCCAGCTCGTCGACCAGCTCCGGCGCCAGGCCGTCCTCGAGCTCCTTGATGGAGGACTCGTGGATCTCCTTCAACCGCTTGCGGCTGGCCTCGTCGAGGGGAGCCGCGCGGACCTCCTCGAGAAGCTGCCTGATCATGCTGCCGATGCGCATCACTTTGGCGGGCTGCTCGACCAGGTTGGTCACCGATCGATCGTCCTCGCTGTTATCGCCCTGACCCTGGAAGTCGGGGCCCACCACCACGATGTGGGGGGTGTTGTTCTCCTCAGCATTCATAACACTCACCGTACTAGCAGGATCTTGCCGACGTGTTCTCCAGAATCCAACATTCGGTGTGCTTCAGCAGCTTCCGACATGGGCACCTCGGCGTACACCACGGGCCGCACCGCCCCCGCCCCGACCAGGGGCCACACGTTGTCCACGACGCTCCGTACGATGACGCCCTTCTCGTCCACGGGACGCGAGCGCAGCGTCGTGGCGTGCACGGTGACGCGCTTGGCGAGCATGGCGCCCAGGTCGATCTCGGCCTTGCGCCCACCCTGCAGCCCGATGATCACCAGCCGGCCGCCGGTACGCAGGGCCCGGACGTTGCCCGCGAGGTATTTGGCGCCCATGATGTCGAGGATGACGTCGGCCTTGACCTTGTCGGCGAAGTCCTCCTCGCGGTAGTTGACCACCTCGTCGGCGCCCAGCTCTCGGACGCGCTGGGCCTTGGCCTCGGATCCGACGGTCGCGATCACGTACGAGCCGAGCGCCTTGGCCAGCTGCACCGCGAACGTGCCGATCCCGCTGGCCCCGCCGTGCACCAGCAGCGTCTCGCCCCTGCGCAGCCGCCCGACCATGAACACGTTGGACCAGACCGTGCACGCCGCCTCGGGCAGCCCGGCCGCCTCCGGCAGCGTCAGCCCGTCGGGCACCGGCATGACCTGCTGCCAGGGCACCGCTACGCGCTCGGCGTAACCGCCGCCGCCGAGCAGCGCGCACACTCGGTCGCCTGCCTTGAACTGCTCGACGTCCGCGCCGACCTCGGCCACCACGCCGGAGACCTCCAGCCCCGGGTACGGCGAAGTGCCCGGGGGAGGGTCGTAGAATCCTTGCCGTTGCAGGACATCGGCACGGTTCACCGCCGAGGCGGCCACGTCGATCAGCACGTCTCCCGGTTCGACCCGCGGCTCAGGCACCTCGTGCCACTCCAGCACTCGTGGTCCGCCCGGCTCGGTGATCTCAATGGCTCGCATGCGAACCACGGTAGCCGGGCAAAGAAGTTCTGGGTTGCCGGGCTGTGCGGTAGCCCGTGGCGTTAACCTGCAATGTATTTGCTGCCCCTTTAGACCCACCCGAGGGGGAACACGGTGGCAAGACACGATCGAGAAGAATCTCTCGAGGAACAGCTGGCCTGGCTGGACGCGATCAAGGAGACGGAGGAGGCCCCCGTACCTGTCAGCGCCTCGACTGCTTCTGCCGACGAGACGGTCGCTTCGCCGTACCCCAAGGACCCGTGGCTGCTGGTGCCCACGCAGCACGAGACGCCGACGCCGCCGCTGTTCCGCGCGGCCGTCGACTCCGTCTACGGCGCCGCGGCGGCCGAGGACCTCCCCGAGGGGGAGAGCGAGGCCGGGGAGTGGCTCGACAAGGCGAGTACGAAGGAAGCGCCCACGGCTCCACCAGCCGGTCAGGCCGATCCCTTCCTCGCTCCGCTGAAGCCGCTGCCGCGGCCCGACGACACCGACTCGTACGCGCTGTCGTTCTCGCCGCCGGAGCCCGAGCCGAAGGACTCAGAGAAGACTGAGGAGCCTGAGGAGCAGCCGTGGCCGCGGCCGGCCGACTGGTCGCGGCCCGCGGCCGAGCCGTCCGGCCAGGAGCCGCCCGCGGCGTCGGAGGAGCCCGCTCGTGCGGAGGAGTCCGTTCGTACGGAGGACAAGCCTTCCGCGGCGGAGGACGACCGGGTCGCCTGGGCGGACACCTCCTCGGGGAATGAGCGCCCGAAGTGGACGGAGCAGCCGGACACCCTCCCGCGGATCGAGCCTCCGAAGTGGACGGAGTCGGAGACCTCCCCGGCGAACGAGCGCCCGCAGTGGACCGAGCCCGAGGCGCGTCCCCAGCGGGAAACGCCCGAGGAGCGGCCGCAGTGGGGGGAGCCCGAGGAACGACCCCAGTGGGCGGAGGAGCCGGTCCAGCAGCCGGAGCGCCCCGCATGGACCGAGCAGGAGCGTCCGGCGTGGACCGAGCGGCAGGAGTGGCGTCCCGCCGAGCGGGAGATCCCGTCGCCGCCTCCCCAGCACCAGCCCCAGCAGCCCCAGCCACAGGCCCAGCCTCAACCTCAGTCGCAGCCGCGCTGTCGCCCGGCCCCGATCCCGGTGTTCACCGCCCCGCCCAGACCTCCGATCACCGGCCGTCCCACCGCCGACAGCCTCGACCCGGAGTCCCTGCTACGCGGAAGGCGTAACGCTCCCTCCAAGGGCTGGCGCCGCCTGGTCTACAAGGCGTCGGGAGGCTGGATCAAGCCGGGCGAGCCGCCAGAGGTACGCCGCCGCCGCGAGCTCGTGACCAGGTCCCGTACCCCGGTGACCACGGGACACCACCGCGTGGCCGTGCTGAGCCTCAAGGGCGGCGTGGGCAAGACCACGACCACGGTCGGCCTGGGCGCCACCTTGGCGCAGATGCGCGGCGACCGCGTCATCGCCGTGGACGCCAATCCGGACAGAGGCACCCTTTCCGACAAGCTCGTCCTGGAGACCTCGGCCACCGTGCGCGACCTGCTCAACGAACGCGAGCAGGTCAAGCGCTACGTCGACATCAGGGCGTTCACCTCGCAGGCGCCCTCGCGGCTGGAGGTGCTCGCCTCCGACCGCGACCCGTCGGTCTCGGAGGCGTTCAGCGGCTCCGACTACCAGGACGTCTCCCAGGTGCTGGAGAACTTCTACTCGATCTGCATCACCGACTGCGGCACCGGCCTGCTGCACTCCGCCATGGGCGGCGTCCTCGGGCTCGCCGACCAGATCGTGCTGGTCAGCTCCCCTTCGGTGGACGGCGCCAGAGCGGCCTCCGCGACGCTCGACTGGCTGGAGGCGCACCACTACGCCGACCTGGTGAAGGCGGCGACCGTGGTGCTCTGCAGCGTCAGGCCGCGCTCGAAGTCGGCGGTCGACATCAAGAAGCTGGAGGCCCACTTCGCCGCCAGGTGCCGCGCTGTGATCCAGGTGCCGTATGACCCGCATCTGGAGGAGGGCGCGGAGATCGACCTCGACCGGCTCCAGGAGCCGACCAGGGAGGCCTATCTCCAGCTCGCCGCCTGCGTGGGCGACGGCTTCGCGGGGCTGCGCGAGTGAGCGGAGGGTGTGGGATTCGAACCCACGAGGCCATCGCTGACCTGGCCGCTTTCAAGGCGGCTGCACTCGTCCACTATGCGAACCCTCCTGTGCGGAAACCACGATAGCGGCTGTGGTGACAGGGGTGTACGTTCAGGAGGTGGCGGATCTCAACGTCGAGGTGGAGCGCGTTGACATGGGCGCGCTCGTTCGCCTCGGCGGTGACCTCGACAAGCTCACAGCGCCGCTGCTCAGGGAGTCCCTGGTGAAGTTGTTCGCCGAGGGCCGGGTGCAGGTCGTCGTCGACGCCGGGGAGCTGGAGTTCTGCGACTCCAGCGGGTTGTGGGTGCTGGTGGAGCACCAGCGCCGGGTTGCCGCGCACGCCGGGTCGTTACGTCTGGTCGGCGTGCAGGGGGTGCTGCAGCGCGTGCTCGAAGTGACGGGCCTCAAGGCCGCCTTCGACAGCGTCCTCCAGGCCGACCGGTAAATCAGGCCGCTATTCGCCGAGCCGCTCGGGAGCCCGAGCCGCTCGGAGGCGGTGCTACTCGCCGATTTGTGACAGCAGCCACTTCGGGCCCGCGGTCTCGGCGCCCAGTTCGACGACCCGCTCCTTCAGCGCCCGGTCCGCGGTGACGACGAGCACGCGTTCCCACGGCTTGGCCCGGCGTACGACGTCGACGATCGCGTCGTCGCCGCTGCCGGTGGCCGCGACCACCTGAATCCCCGGTACGGCCGGCGCGCTCCTGGCCGCCCCCTCCACGACCGCCACCACCCGCGGATACCACTGCGCCAGCACCGGATGCGCCAGCCGGAGCCCCGCGACGGCCTCCAGCAGCCGGGTCGCGGCCCCCAGCCGGTCGTGCCACCAGCCGTGCTCGGCCCGGGCGCCGACGATGTTGGCCACATCGAGCACGATGGTCTCCGGCCTGATCGCGCCCTGGATCTCGCTCCACGTCGCCGCGAAGCCGGGATGCAGCCTCCTGCCGGTGATCTCGGGCAGGGGAAGCCAGCGCAACTCGGAGCTCTCGCCGTTGGCGGGCGCCGCGGCCAGCAGCTCGGCCGACTCGGCGATCACCGTCTCGAACGCCCAGCCGCCGTGGTCGTCGCGGTAGATGCCCTGCACCCGCAGCCCTTCTCCGCCGAGCGCCGCCTCCTCGCGGGCCTCGCGCATCGCGCTGGCGACGGCGTCCTCGTGGCTGTCACGCGCTCCGCCGGGCAGCCCCCACGTGCCGCCGTGGTGGCTCCACCAGGAGCGTTTCTGCATGAGCACGTGTGGCACGCCGAGAGCGTCATGGTGTACGGCGAGGAGTCCCGAAGCGCCGTGCAGCCCCCAATGCCGGTGACCTTGGGAGCACTCGGTCCAGCCGTCGCCGTCCTTAGCGGTCATGGGGTGATTCTGTCAGCCTCCGCCCTTGCTGAAATGCTGGTAGTCCTTGTCGCCCGACCAGGAGCCGCCCCACTCCCAGCCGACCTGGGCAAAGGCCTTGACGACCTTGTCGCCAGGATTTATCACACCTTTACCCATAGTTGGGCGCTTGGTGAACTTCTTGGCATTCTGGTGGGCCGAGCTGCCACTCGTGGTGACATATGGGTTCTCGCGGGGATTGATGTCTATTGCTAGGCCGTAAGCGTGTTTGGACCAATTGCTGGACCCGGTCGCCGCGCGGCAGTTGAAGGCCGAGGTGTTGTCGGCCTCGATCGAGTTGAAGTCGTCGGCCTTGTACGCGTCCACCAGCTTCATCTGCTTGATCGGCCAGCGCCACGCGTACAGCTTCCTGAAGACCGTCACGATGTCGTCGGTGACCGTCGAGCGCACCACCACCTCGCCGGTGTGCGGCTTGTCGTCGAAGCCCCAGTACGTCATCGTGATGAGCCGCAGGTCCCGGTAGCTGACGGGGCAGCCGGGCCGCCACGAGTACGGCAGCCGGTCACGGGAGATCCGCGAGACCTTGGCGCTGAACGCCGGCGGACTCGGCGTGGCCGAACTGGGCGCGGCCGTCGTGGGCGCGGGTGAGCCGGGCGTGTCGAGGACGGGATTGGCCGTCGTGGGCATTGCGGCCTGCTTCGCTGCGCCGCACGAAACGGACGCGAGCACCACGAATGCCATGGCGGCAGCACGTTTCATCCCGCCACCATATGCGACATCTCACCAGGTCAGGGAACTATCAGCACAGTACGGCGAGCCCGCTTCGCCAGCCCGACCGCCACCGAGCCCTTCCATGAGCAGCGCGACCGGCCCACCACAATGGCGTCGGCCATGTACGCGCTGGCCAGCGTCTCCAGCTCACGCGCCGTGTCACCACGCACGCTGACGAACTGCCACGGCACCCCCGCGCCCTTCAGCTCGTCCCTGAGATCCTCGGTGAGGTCGGCCGCCGAGTCGGGAATGATCGGCGACCCGGCGAAGAACCACAGTGAGGCGCTGTTGAGCGACTCCACGAAGGCGACGAGCAGCGCGGCGTTGTCCCTCCGGGCGAGCCCGGCCGCGTACGCGAGCGCGTTGCGGCTCGGGCCCGATCCGTCGAAACCCACCACGAGCAGGCCGGCGCCATCCTTGCCGATCTCGAACTGCCCTGCGGGGAGCCTGCCCGCTATCGGCTCCCGGCCAGGATCTGTGCCACCGCTGAACACGGCATGTCCAGCGTCAGGCGTCGGCGTGCTTGCCGCGGTGGGCCAGCTCGCGCAGGGCGTCGGCCGCGTAGATCACGAGCGAGACGAACGAGAGCGCGGCGATCGAGCCGCCGAGCCACAGGTCGTTGACCGTCGCGTCCACGTAGGCCGCGCCCCTCGGCTGGTAGCCGACCGCGAACGGCGCGGCGACCAGCCACAGGCCGCCGAGGAACAGCAGGACGAGGGCGGAAACGCCCAGCTTGGCCTTCATCGGTTCTCCTCCACTCGGACCAGGGAAGCCTTTTCGTTGCGGCGGTGCTCACCTGAGTTGTTCAGGTCCTTGCGCAGCGCCTCGACGAGCGGCGCCAGCAGGCTCGCCAGCTCGGCGGACGACGCCTGGGGGGCCGGCACGGGCTCGGGCTCCGGCTCGGCCCGGCGCTGGCGTACGGCCACCAGGCCCCGCACCACCAGCTCCTCGTGGATGGCCAGCACGAAGCAGAGCAGGCCGATGAGCCCCACGACGGCCACGCCGAGGCCGGTGAAGAACTCGGAAACGGTGGGGTCCGTCCAGTCGGCGTTCTCGGGCTGGGTGCCGAGCGCGAAGGGCGCGATCATCAGCCACATCCCGGCCAGGACGGCCAGGGTCGCCGCGACGGCGCCCACGAACTTGCGAATCATTGCGAGACTCCTCCTGTTACGAGGTCATTCTGTGGGGGCCTGGCCTGCGCGATCAGGGCACGCGAGGTGGGCCGCAGCACGTCATGGGCGACCGACCTGGCCCGTTCGCGCTCGGGGCGGTCGTCCGGCGGCGCCATCCTGGCGACGGCGCTGAGCAGCGCGGACCGCTCGCCGTTCACCCGCTCGATGCGCTGGGCGACAAGCTCCAGCAGCAGCCCGGCCAGCACCAGGTCGTCCTTGCCGGGCGGCTGCGGCGCGGGCGGCGCCGCGGCGCCACCGCGCAGCGGCAGCTCCTTGAGGAAGAGCACGGCCACGAAGCCGAGCAGCGCGATGGGCACGCCCACCATGAACACGGTCTCCAGCCCCCGCGTGAACGACTCCAGCACGATGTCCTTGATCGGCCCGGGCAGGTGCTGGATGGCGTCGGGGCTGCCGAGCTTGACGTCCGAGCCCCCGCCGGGCAGCGCGATCTTCGCCGCCTGGAGCATCTGGGCCATCTCGTCTTTGAGGCGGCTCGTCAGGATCGCGCCGAACGCGGCCACGCCGACGGCGCCTCCCAGCGAGCGGAAGAACGAGACGCCTGAGGTGGTGGAGGCCATGTCACGCAGCTCGGAGCCGTTCTGGGCGGCCAGGATGAGCATCTGCATGGACAGGCCGAGCCCGGTGCCCAGCACCGCCACGTCGAACCCGATGAGCCACTCGCTGGAGTCCACGTGCAGCTTGGACAGCAGGAACAGCCCGGCGGCCACGATCAGCAGGCCCGCCACGGGGAAGATCTTCCACCTGCCGGTCTGGGTGACGATCTTCCCGGAGATCACGCCGGCCAGGAACAGCGCCACCACCATGGGCAGCGTCATCAACCCGGAGTTGGTCGGGCTGAGCCCCTTGACGATCTGCAGGTACTGCGGCAGGTAGATCATCGCGCCGAACATCGCCATGCCGACGAACAAGGAGGCGAGGCCGGTGAGCACGAACGTACGGTTGCGGAACAGCCGCGGCGGCAGGATCGGGTTACGCGCGGTCCGCTCGGCCAGCACCGCCAGGGCCAGCATGAGCAGGCTGATCGCGGCCAGGAAGTAGGTCCAGAACGAGTTCCACTCGAACTCGTTGCCGCCGAGCGTCAGCAGCAGCATGAGCGCGCTGGCGCTTGCCGTGATCGTCGTCGCGCCCCAGATGTCGATCGAGGTGCTCCGCTTGATCTTCGGCAGCTTCAGCACCTTCTGGATCACCAGGAAGGAAACGATGGCGAAGGGCACGACCACGTAGAAGCACCAGCGCCACCCGAGCCAGTCGGCGTCCACGATGAACCCGCCCAGCAACGGCCCCGCCACCGTGGAGATCCCGAAGACCGCCCCCATGTAGCCGGAGTAACGGCCGCGCTCGCGGGGCGACACGATGTCCCCGAGGATCACCTGCGCGAGAGCCGACAAACCACCCACACCCAGGCCCTGTACGGCCCGCGCCGCGATGAGCTGCCCCATGTCCTGTGACAGACCGGCCACCAGCGAGGCCGCGACGAACAATCCGAGGGCGGTCTGGAAGAGCAGCTTCCGCCCGAAGACGTCGGACAGCTTGCCCCACAACGGCGTGGACACCGTCATCGTCAGCATCGTGGCCGACGCCACCCACGAGTACTGGTCCTGACCGCCCAGCTCCCCCACGATCGTCGGCAGCGCGGTGCCCACCACGGAGGTCGAGATCATCGACGTGAGCATCGCGAGCATGAGCCCGGACATGACCTCGAGGATTTCGCGGTGGGAGTACTGCCGCTTCGCGGGGGGTGCGGCCTGAGCCTGCGCTACCAAGACACCACATCCCCTTACTTCAACTTTAACCAGCTTGAGTATACGCATGTTTACTAGCCGCGCGGCAAGTGGGGGGTCGTTAAGTAGAGTGGCGGCATGGACGCCCAGGTGACCGAGGCCAGGCCGCGCGGACGCGAGGCCACCCGCGAGCGCATCCTGCGGGCGGCCCGCACGCTGTTCGGCGAGCAGGGTTACGAACGAGTGACCGTCCGCATGATCGCCGCCGCGGCGGAGGCCAACATCGCTCTGGTGGGCCGTTATTTCGGTTCGAAGGCCGGTCTCTTCGGCGCGGTTCTGGAGGGCGAGCCGGCCTTCAGCGACCTGTTCGACGGCGACCGGGAGGGCCTGCCGCGACGGCTGGCGGAGTACGCGGCCGAGCGGATGCAACACCCGCCGGAGAGCCCGATCCTGCGCACTCTGGAGCGCTCGGCCGGCCATCCGGAGGTCCAGGCGGTGGCCCACGAACGGCTGATCGCGGCGGTGCTCAACCCGCTGGTGGCCCACCTCGACGGCACCGACGCGCTCGCCAGGGCCCGCATGGCCACGGCGGTCTTCCTCGGCATCGGCGCCACCCGCCGCCGCCTCGGCCCCGTGGTGCCCACGCCGGCCGACGTCGACCGCCTGACCGCGGTGTTCGAGGCGTGCCTGGCGGAGTGAAAGTTTCACGTCTACCAAGGGCCTGGCCTGGAGATATGCGGCTGCCAGCGATCCGATGTCTTTGAGCGGGCGGTAACGGCTACCTACCATCCGGGGTGCCGGTGGGAGCGCTCCCACACAACGGACGGAGTAAAATTTCATGTCTCGCAGAAGGCCCGTGTTGGCGGTGCTCCTCGCGGCGGCCGCCACGGCCGTGGCGGGGGCGGTCGTCCTCTCCTCGTCCACCGCTCAAGCAGCCGACTCCGCTTTCTACGTGGATCCGCAGACCAACGCGGCCAAGTGGGTGGCCGCCAATCCGGGCGACAGCCGTACCTCGGTGATCCGGGACCGGATCGCCGCCGTGCCCCAGGGCAGGTGGTTTGCCACCTACAACCCCACCACCGTGCGGAGCCAGGTCGACGCGTACGTGGGCGCGGCCGCGGCGGCGGGCAAGATCCCGATCATGGCCGTGTACGCCATGCCGAACCGCGACTGCGGCGGCGCCAGCGCGGGCGGCGCTCCCGACCACGCCGCCTACCGGGCCTGGATCGACCAGATCGCGGCCGGACTCGGCGGCAGGCCGGCGAGCATCGTCCTCGAACCGGACGCGCTGGCAATCATGACCAACTGCATGAACTCCGCGCAACAGGCCGAGGTGAAGGCGTCCATGGCGTACGCGGGCAAGAAGTTCAGGGGGACGTCGTCGCAGGTCAAGGTGTACTTCGACATCGGGCACGACGCGTGGTTGGGCGCCTCGGAGGCCGCCTCCCGGCTGACCGGCGCGGACGTGGCCAACAGCGCCGACGGCATCGCGGTCAACACCTCCAACTACCGGGCGACGCCGGGACTGGTGTCGTACGCGAAGAGCGTCATCGCGGCGACCGGCGTGTCCAGGCTGAAGGCGGTCATCGACACCAGCCGCAACGGCAACGGCCCCCTCGGCAGCGAGTGGTGCGACCCGTCGGGCCGCGCGACCGGCAACTGGAGCACCACGAACACGGGCGACCCGGCGATCGACGCCTACCTCTGGGTCAAGCCGCCCGGCGAGGCGGACGGGTGCATCGCGGGGGCGGGGCAGTTCGTGCCGCAGCGCGCGTACGACCTGGCTGTCGCGGCCCCGCCGCCCACCGTGAGTCCCACGGTCACGGTCACCCCGACGGTCACCCCCACCGTCACCCCGACCGTCACCCCGACCGTGACCCCGACCACGGGACCGGCGGGCTGCACCGCCACGTACAAGGTGACGAGTCAGTGGCAGGGCGGCTTCCAGGGTGAGGTCACCGTGAAGAACACGGGCTCGGCCGCCATCGGCGGCTGGCGGGTCGGCTGGACGTTCCCGAGCGGGCAGACGATCTCGCAACTGTGGAACGGCACGCTGTCCGGCAGCGGCACCGTCACCGTCACGAACCTCAACTGGAACGGCGCCGTGGCCGCCGGCGCGACCACCACGTTCGGCTTCCTCGCCAGTTACAGCGGTCAGAACGGCACCCCCGCCGCGCTCACCTGTACTGCGTCCTAAGCCCCGATGAGCCCCTGCGCTGCGCCCCGCAGGGGCTCATCGGCGAAATAACGACGCCTACGCCGCTGTTGCACTGAGCCTGGTCACACCGCTCTGCGAAAGGCGCGTACTCATGGCTCTGCCGCTGTCCATCCTTGATCTGGCGCACATCGGCGAGGGAGAGACGGCGAGCGACAGCTTCACCGCCAGCGTGGCGCTGGCGCAGCGCGCGGAGGAGCTGGGATACACGCGGATCTGGTACGCCGAGCACCACAACATGGCGAGTATCGCGTCGTCGGCGACCAGCGTGCTCATCGCCCACGTGGCCGCTCATACCCGGACGATCCGCCTCGGAGCGGGCGGTGTCATGCTCCCGAACCACGCCCCGCTGACCATCGCCGAACAGTTCGGCACCCTCGAAACCCTGCATCCCGGACGTATCGACCTCGGCCTCGGCCGGGCGCCCGGCAGTGACCAGCAGACGATGCGGGCCCTGCGCCGCACTCCCTCCTCGGCGGACGGGTTCCCGCAGGACGTCCTGGAGCTGCAGGGGTACCTGTCGGGCGAGTCCAGGATCCCGGGCGTCGACGCCACGCCCGGCAAGGGCACCAACGTGCCGCTGTACATCCTCGGCTCCTCCCTGTTCGGGGCGCAGCTCGCCGCCGCGCTCGGGCTCCCGTACGCGTTCGCCTCCCACTTCGCTCCCGCCGCGCTGGAGGAGGCCGTCGCGATCTACCGGCGCGACTTCAAGCCGTCGGCGCAGCTCGAGAGTCCGTACGTGATGGCCGCCCTCAACGTGATCGCGGCGGAGACGACCGAGGAGGCGGAGGAGCAGTTCCTGGCGTCGAAGCGGTATCGGGTGAGCAGGTTCCTCGGGAGGGGACGCACGTTCACGCCGGAGGAGGCCGACATGATCCTCGACTCGCCGGCCGGGCAGCAGATCGTGCAGATGGCCCGCTACTCCGCGGTCGGGGACCCCGGCGAGGTGAAGGACTATGTGGCCGGGTTCGCCGAGCACGCGCAGGCGGACGAGCTGATCGCGGTGTTCTCGGCGCCGGACAGGAAGGCGTGGTTGCGCTCGGCCGAGCTGCTGGCGGAGGCGCACGGGCCGGCGTGATCAGGCTACCGGGCGCCAGGAGGGTAAGCGCACGACCCCGGGAGGGGCTCCGCCCAGGTCAGTCCGCGATGTCCACCGATCATTCCGACGGCTGGGAGCGCGGCGGATGCCCGAGCTGGTAGGGGCCTGTGGTCTCCGAGGCGGGCGCCGGGGACAACCCCGCCGCGACGAGCTGGGCGCGCAAGGTGATCACAGTACGCTCCAACGCGCGGATCTGCGCCTGGAGGCGGCGGATCTGGTCGCGCATCGCGGTGGAGCCGCTCTGCTCGCTGGCCAGGTCGGCGTTGACCTGGGCGGCCTGGTTCTGCATCCGGGCCAGTTGCCTCTCCATCTGGCTCAGCGCGTCCTCGTAGATCGTCTTGGCCCGCGCGAAGGCTTCCGCGTCCACCTTGGAGCGTTCGAGCTCGGCCTGGCGTTCGGCCTGGAGCAACGCGGTCTGCTGCGTCTTCCTGTTGGCGTCCGTGGCGGAGCGGAAGGCCAGGTACGCCACCCCGAGCGGCACGATCCCCACGGCCAATTGGATGAGGAGGTCAGTCAGCCCGGACACCGCGGCCTCCCACTGCCCGGATCACGCCGGTGTAGGTGATCCCGTCATCGCTGTGCCAGGCGTTGACCGTGAGCGCGATGGCGAACTCGCTGCCGTCGCGGCGCAGGCCGACCAGTGGGAAGATCCGCCCGGCCAGGTCGGAGCGCCCGCTGGAACGTACCCGCGCGAGCCCGGTGGTGTGCTGCTCGCGGAAGCGCGGCGGCATCAGTATCGTCAGCGGCCGCCCGACCGCCTCGTCGGTGGTCCAGCCGAACAGGCTGGAGGCCTGGGGATTCCACGACTGGATGATCCCGGCGTCGTCGGCGACGATGACGACCGGGGCACCGTCTTCTGTGCCGTCTCCTGGGAGGCGGTCGACCGTGACGGCCTCCGGCCAGGTGGCGATCAGCGCGATCCAGCCGCCGAGCGCGAGCCAGACCGCCCCGCCGACCCAGCCGCGCGGGTCGTCGCCGGTGAAGGTCGAGACCAGGTGCATCAGTCCGTACGTGAGGAGCAGCGCGGTGGCGGCGGCGAAGGCGATCCGGTCGGAACGCAGGAACATCTGCACCAGGCACAGGGCGCCGATGGTGCACCAGGCCAGCGCCCAGACGGTCAAGGGGGCGATGGAGGCCAGCATGGCGTACGCGGGGGTGGCGCGCTGGCCGGCCGGGGTGAACGCCAGGGAAGCGGCGATGGCCAGGCACAACAGGCCGGCGAAGGCCAGGGAGGCGCCGCGGCGCCCGATGCGGTGCAGGACCCGTGCGATGGAGCGGCGAAGGGGGGCCGCGGCAACGTCTCCGTTACTCACAGTTGCTAGATTAATGCATATAGTCAACATTGGATGGTGAACCGCTGGATGGGGGGCCCGCCCAGCGGCCAGCAGATCCCCCCACGCTCTTCACGTCGTCAACCGCCCACGGTCACAATGGAGCCATGTCGAGCTTCGAACGGCTCACCATCGAGGAAGCCCGCACCCTCACCCGCGCCGAACTCCTGCCTCGGATCGAGGAAGAGCAGAAATACTGGTACCACCGCATCCAGCGCTGCATGATGCAGCCCGGGGACGACGAGGCGTTCAAAACCTTCAACAAGATCATGCACATCGCCGCCGACCCCGGCCACGCCTCCTCCGACACGGAGGCCCTCCTCCAAGGCAGACCTCTGGACGAGGACTACTGGCGGACACCACTGGGCGAACTCGGCGAACTCTGACTCAACGGGGCCGGCGGCTACAGCGGCATCACCTCGGTCAGCGCAGAACGGACCCGGGCAGGGTGTCGAGCAGGTCGAGTTCAGGCCGGGCGGGCAGCCCCTCCCAGTCGCCGGGGGAGGCGACGGCGAAGGCGCCCGTGGTGACCGCCCTGCCGAGGCGGCCGGTCAGGTCCAGGTCGTCGAGCAGTCCGGAGAGGTAGCCGGCGACGAAAGCGTCGCCGGCGCCGACCACGTCGGCGACCCGGACCCGCCGGGCCGGAGTGTGGACGGCCTGCTCCACGGTGTGGCCAGTGGCGCCGTCCCCGCCGCGTTTGATGATCACTTCGGTCACACCGGCGTCGAGCAGCGCGGCCACGCGCTCGCGCTCCGTCGTTGCGGAGGCAGGGGCGACCAGTTCCAGTTCGTCGTCGGAGGCGACGATGACCGACAGCGACCGCGCCAGCGGGCGGAGCGTTTCGGCTGCCTGGTCGCGGCCCCAGAGCCGGGCACGGTGGTTGACGTCGAGACAGATCGGTATGCCGGAGGCGGCGGCCGCCTGCACCGCCGCGCCGACCGCCGCGGCCGGGCCACGCCCGAGGGCCGGCGTGATGCCGGTGACGTGCAGCAGCCTCGGCGGCGGATCGAGTGCGGGCAGGACGTCGCCGGGCGACAGGAAGGAAGCCGCTGAGCCCGCCCGGTGGTAGATCACCCGGGTCAGTTCGCCGGCCCGTCGCTCCAGCAAAATGAGGCCAGTGGGCCCGCGCTCGTCGGAGCGGGCGTGGGTCACGTCGATGCCCTCGGCGCGCAACGTTCGCAGCACGAGTTCTCCGGTCTCGTCACCTCCCACGAGACCGGCCCAGCGGACTCGGTGGCCCAGCCGGGCAAGGCCGATCGCGACGTTGGACTCCGCGCCGGCGACCGAGAGCCGCATCGTCCCACCCAGCCGGATCAGGCCGTCGGCGCGCAGGGCCGCCATCGTCTCACCGAACGTGACCACGTCGATCATGCCGTCACCGAGCGGGCTCACAACGCCTCCAGCAAGTTCCGGATCCGGACTCGCAGCTCGCTGACGCTCCCACCGGCGGCGGCAGCGCCGACCAGGGGCGAGCCCACGCCGACGGCGACCGCACCCGCAGCCAGGTAGTCGATGGCTTCGGCCGCCCCGACCCCGCCGACCGGGACGAACGGGGAGTTCTGTCCGGTCATCAACGCATCCGTTCCGCGGCCACCACGAGCCGCCAGGTCAGTTCACCGGACGAGGGGACGACCGCCGCCTCACCGGGACCGGCTTCCGCCAGGTCGAACACGGCGCCGAGCATGGGTTCCACGCCGACGCTGCGATAGGGCGCGTTCTCCGGAAACCCACCGAGATTGCGCCACAGGGCGGTGCCGACGGGGACTCCCGGTGGTGCCTCCAGCCGCAGGTCGAGGACGTCGGCCTGGTCCTCCACCCGGACGGCGGCGCACCGCAGCACGGCGCCCACGGCCGTGCCGTCGTCGGGGCCGAACCGGTCGAGTTCCAGCCCGAAGGGGGCGGGCCAGTGCCCGTCCAGGTGGGCGGCGCCGGACGGCCAGGGGGAATCCAGCAACGGTGCCGCCTCGGGGAAGATCCGCACCGGGGTTCCGTCAGGAGCGACGAGCCGCGCCTTCTCGCTGAGGTCGAGCAGGGCGTGAGCGGCCCAGAGGAACCTGAATCCCGGGTCGGCGGACAACCGGTAGGTCGCCACGACCGCTCCTGCCTCGTCGCCGATCGCGCGGGTCAGCTCGAATCCGGCGCAGCTCGCCGTGCTCCGGGCCGGAGCGCCCGTCCAGGGGCGGCTCCACGCGTCACCGTGGTCGGGCAGCCCACGGACCGTGGGCACGCACTCTTCGAGACCGCCGGCGTCGACGAACGCTGATCCGGGGACGACCGCGGACCTGGCGGGATCGTGCCGTGACCACAACCATTCGCGGCCGCCTCCGGACAACGACGTCCACCGGCCTCCGTGGGCGAGGTCGAAGCGCGCCGACAGGGGAACCCTCGTGGTCACCACTGGGCCACTCCGCCGTCGTCGTGTCTCCAGACCGGGTTGCGCCACGCGTGTCCCGCCTGGTCGGCGCGGCCCTCCACGATCGGCTCCCCGCAGCCGACCACGCCTTCGCCGGTCTCCACCCGGCAGAACAGCCAGCGCGGTGGCACGAGGAACGTCTCGATTCTGGTGATCTTCACCATGGCCTCCGAATGTCGATTCCCTGCCTGTCCGTCATGCCGAGTCCTTCACCGCCGTCCAGCCGCCGTCGACCACGAGGGACGCACCAGTGATGTACGAGCTCTCGGCGCAGGACAGGAAGGTCACCGCGGCGGCCACTTCGTCAGGGCGGCCGAACCGCGCGGCGGCGGTGGCCGCCACACTGCGCAGGCGGTCCTCCTCGCCGATGCCGTCCCAGGCAGGGGTGAGGATCGGCCCGGGAAGCACGGTGTTGACCCGCACCTCCGGGCCGTACTCCACGGCGAGCTGACGGCCGAGCGACACGAGCCCGCCCTTCGCGGCCGCGTACGCCGGGTGCCCGGGAACGCCCACCAGGGCGTGCACGGAGGAGGACAGCACGATGGCGCCCCGGTCCTCCCTCAGCAGCCCGACGCACGCGTTGACCGCCAGATATGTGGCTTTCAGGTTGACCGAGAGCTGCCGGTCCCAGTCGGCCTCCAACAGTTCGTGCGCCGGAGTCCGCACCACCATGCTGGCGTTGCTGTGGAGCACGTCCAGCCGTCCGAACTCGGCTCGCGCCGTGTCCGCGATCCGCCGCCAGGTCTCGGCGTCGGCGACGTCACCCTTGATCACCAGCAGGTCCGGCCGGCCGGGGCTCTGGTCGGTCAGGTCAACAGCGATCACGCGTGCGCCCTCGCGCAGAAAGCGCTCCACCACCGCGGCACCGATACCGGAAGCCGCGCCGGTCACCACGGCGACCTTCCCCGACAACAATCCTCGTCCCATGGTCTCCACCTTGTCGCTTCATTCTTGTCACTTCATTCGAATCCACGCCGCTGATCGGCGGGTGTCTGAGTAGAACCACTCAACACGCGCCAGCCGGTCGCCAGGAATGTCCGATGTGTAAGATCTCCTGGACGATCCGATGCATCTGCCATACTGAGCCTGTGCCGATCCAGGAAGGCTTCCGCAACCAGCGGCTGACCGTCGTGCCGCGCCGGGTCGTGGCCGCGGCGCACTCCCGCCCGGTGACCCGGCGCCTCATGGTCACGGACACCGGCTACTACCCGGTTGCCGCGGATCACCTGATGAAACGGCCCAACGGCATCGAGGAGGCCATCCTCATCCTGTGCGCGGCCGGCACGGGATGGGCGAACATCGGGGAAGTCCAGCACCGCGTCGGATCGAACGCGGCCCTGCTGATCCCCCGCGGCGTCCCGCACGCGTACGGCGCGTCCGCGGACAGTCCCTGGACGATCTGGTGGTGTCACCTGCGCGGCAGCGATCTGCCCGAGCTGATCGACGAGATCGGCGCCGGCGCGTCCAGGCCGGTGGTCACCATCCGGCGTCTCGATCGAGCCGTCGCCCTGCTCGACGAGATCGTGACCACCCTCGAACGGGATCATTCACCGGCCAGCCTGGTGGGCGCGGCGGGCGCCGCGTGGAAGCTGCTCACCCAGATCGTGGCCGACCGCGCCATGCCGGCGCCGGGCGACCCGTTGCAGCGCGCGATGGCCTACCTGGCCGAGCGGCTGGACAGCACCGTACGGGTCGCCGACCTGGCCGCGCTGGTCGGCGTCTCGCCCTCCCATCTGAGCGCGCTGTTCCGCCGCGCGACCGGAGGCGGGGTGCTCGCGCACCACACGGCACTCCGGATGGCGCAGGCGCGCAACCTCCTCGACACCACGGACGCGACCATCGCCGACATCGCCCGCGAGGTCGGCTATCCCGACCCGTTCTACTTCTCCCGTCACTTCAGGCGGATGCACGAGGCCAGTCCCACCGAATATCGCAACCGCGCCAAGGGCTGAGCGGTCTATGACGCCGCCCGCGTACTGAACACCCGGAGCAGCACCGACCGATCGACGTCCAAGGACGGCGCTTCGACGCCGACGAGCCGCAGCGCCCGCCCGGGCAGCGTGACCCCGGCGTGCTGCCACGGCGGGAGCACGGTACCGGCCACTGGGGCGGATCCCGGGTAGACGGCTTCGACCGTGTAGTGGCGCGTGTCGTCCAGCCCCGGGAACCGGATCCGTCCCGGCGGCCAGGTCGCCGGGCGGTCGACGACGCTGAACGCGTAGAGCGCCTCGGCGCGGTCGCCCGACACGACCCCCTCCAGCCGGTACGCCGCGTCGGCGAGGTCGGCGTGGACGACCTCGCCCGAGTGCAGCAGGGCCCGGTGCTCCTGGTGAAACGCGACCCACCGCGCCAGCGCCGCCCGGGTCTCGTCGTCCGCGGTGAGCAGATTCGTCTCGACTCCCAGGTGTCCCCACAGCGCCTTCTCCGCGCGATAGTCGAGCGGATGGGTCCGGTGGGTGGTGTGCGACTCCTCGGCCCCGATGTGCGTGCCCTGCATCTCCGGCGGGACCAGTAGCCCCGTCCAGCGCTGGATCTCCAGCCGCTCGTGCGGATCGTTGCAGTCACTAGGCCACACCCGGTCGGTGAACTCCAGGACGCCGAGGTCGACGCGCCCCCCTCCGCTGGCGCACGATTCGATCTCCAGTCCCGGGTGGGCGGCTTTGAGCTGCTCCATCAACCGGTACGCCTGTTCGACCTGGGTGCGCACCCCCGGCCGGCCGTCGGGAACGTGGCCGGCGTCGAGCAGGTACCGATTGTGGTCCCACTTGATGTAGGCGATGCCGAGCGAGCCGACGAGTTCGTTCATCCGGTCGAACAGGTAGGCGTACGCGCCGGGATGGCCGAGGTCCAGCACATGCTGGTGGCGGGAGGGCAAGCCGGGACCGTGCCCCGCGTCGAAGATCCACTCCGGGTGCCGGCGGGCCAGGTCGGAGTCCAGGTTGACCATCTCCGGTTCGAACCAGAGCCCGAAGTCCATCCCCAGTTCGCGTACCCGGTCGACGAGCGGTTGGAGGCCCTTCGGCCAGACGGCGGGGTCGACCGTCCAGTCGCCGAGCGAACTGGTGTCGTCGCGGCGGCCCAGGAACCATCCGTCGTCGAGCACGAACCGCTCGGCGCCCAGCTGCGCGCCTCGTTCGGCGAGTTCGAGCAGGGTGTCGAGGTCGTGCCGGAAGTAGACCGCCTCCCACGTGTTCAGCACCACGGGCCGGGGCGAGCCAGGGTGCTGCGGCCGGGATCTCAGGTGCCGATGGAAGCGCGCGGCGAGTTCGTCCAGCCCCACCCCCCACGACCCGTACTGCCAGCGGCTCTGGAGCTCATCGCCCTGCTCTAGCACCACCTCGCCCGGCAGCAGCAGTTCCCCCGCGGCGAGGTGCCGCGTGCCCGCCGGAGTCAGCTCGGCGGCGAGCACCTGGTTGCCGCTCCACGCGAGGTGGGTGGCCCACACCATGCCATCCCGGAACCCGAACCCGCGCTCACCGGCGACCAGCAGCAGAGTGTGCTCCAGTCCCGGCTTGCCGCCACGCGAGGCCCGCACCCACTCGCCCACCTGGAACGGGCGCCGCTGGGGCACGCGTTCAAGCGCCCAGCGACCGGTCAGGTCGAGGATCTCCGTGGCGTCCGACGGCACGGGAAGAGCCAGTTCGAGGGAGGTGACACGATACGGCGTCGCCGCGTCGTTCCTGATCCGGGCCCGCTGGCGGACGAGCCCGCTGCCGGAAAGCACCTGGATCTCGATGTCGATCGCGAGGCCGTACTCGGGGTCGTGCGCCCTGCTGCGGAGCACGGGCCCTTCGGCCGCGTCGCCGGCTTCGTGCGTCGCCTCGCGGAAGTAGGGCGCCCAGCGGCGGCCGTCACTGTCCCCGACAAGCCCCGGCCGGCCCAGCCAGCCCTCCGTGAGCTGGGGCAGCACCGGGACGGGCTGGGGGTAGGTGACCGCGCTGTCGCCGATGGCGGGCAGCGCGGCCCGGTGGAGGTCCGCCAGGGCGTCGTCGCCGAGCTCGCCGAGATCCGGCCCCCAGTGCAGGATGCGCGGAAGCCGTCCGCCGTCGACGGCGACGACGAGGCTGGTGCCTCCCGCGCGCAGGTAGACCGGTGTGTGCAGACTGTTGTTCACTTCGCCATTCCGTTGTTCCATGTGCCGTCATCCCTTGAGCCCGCTGTTCGCGATGCCCGCGAAGAACTGGCGTTGCAGAAGCAGGAAGACGATCACGAGAGGGAGCGAGCACACGAGCGCGCCTGCCATCAGGGTGGGGTAATCCGTGCCGAACTGTCCTTGCAGTCCGGCGAGGCCCACCGGCAGCGGCCGGTTCTCCCCGGAAGGGGAGACGATGAGGGGCCAGAGCAGGTCGTTCCACGAGTAGAGGCCGGTCAGCACGGTGAGCGCGGCGAGCATCGGCTTGGCCATGGGGAGCATGACGTACCAGAACACCTGGAACGGGTTGGCGCCGTCGAGCCGTGCCGCCTCCTCGTAGTCCTCCGGCATGTTGAGGAAGGCCTGTCGCATCAGGAAGGTGCCGAACGCCGAGAACAGGCCGGGGATCGCGAGAGCCGGCAGGGTGTCCAGCAGCTTCAGGTCGCGGATCAGCTCGTACTGGCCGATCAGGAACAGCTGGCTGGGGACCATCAGCATGGCGATGAACAGGCCGAACAGCGCGTTACGGCCGCGGAACGGCATGCGCGCGAAGGCGTAGCCGGCGAGCGCGGCGACCGCGACCTGCCCGATGACCCGCAGCACCAGCGAACCGGTGGAGACCGCGAACATCGACCAGAACGGCACGGTCGAGAAGAACGTCTCGAACGAGTGCAGGCTGAACTCGGCGGGCAGCACCGTCGGCGGGATCCTGCTCACCTCGGGGGTCGTCTTGAAAACGGTGAGGATCTGCCAGACGAACGGCACGACCATGATGACGGCCGCGGTGATCAGCATCGCGTGGACGGGCCAGGTGGAGGTCGGTTTCTCGCGCCGCCGGACACGTGACGTGCGGCGGACGGCGGGCTCAGCCATAGAAGACCCAGGATTTCTGAAGACGGAACTGCAGAGCCGTGGCGATCATGATCACGATGAGCAGCACGATCGCGATCGCGGCGCCGTAGCCCTGGTCGAACTGCACGAACGCCTTCTCGTAGAACAGGTAGACGATCGTCTTCGAGTCGGCGAGGGCGGTGTTGTTCACGTTGCGCAGCATGATGAAGATCAGGTCGAACATCTGCAGGGCGGCGATCACGGTGAGGATCGTGACGAAGAAGATGCTCGGGCTGAGCAGGGGCACGGTGATGTGGAAGAACTGGCGGACGCGGCCGGCGCCGTCGAGGGCGGACGCCTCGTAGACGGCCTTCGGGATCGCCCGCAAACCGGCGCCGAGGATGATCAGGTTGATGCCGAGGCCCATCCAGATGCCGGCGACGCCGAACGCGTAGATCGTGAACCGGGGGTCGGCCACCCAGTACTGGCCGTCGATGCCGAACCACGACAGCACATAGTTGAGCAGCCCGAAGTCGCCGTTGTAGATGAAGCGCCAGACCATGCCGATGGCGACGGGCAGGGTGACGACCGGCAGGAAGAAGAGCACCCGGTAGATCGTGCTTCCCCGTCCGGCCTGCTCGATCAGCGCGGCCAGCACGACCGCCAGGGGAATGCCGAGCAGGACGATCACGGTGTAGAGCGCGGAGTTCGTGAACGCCTTCCAGACCTCGCCGTCGCCGAGCAGGGTCTCGTAGTTGTCGACGCCCACGAAGCTTGCGGGCCCGAACGCCGGGACGTCCTGGAAGCTCTTGATCAGCGTGGACAGGAACGGCCACAGATAGAGAGCGACCAGGCCGATCGTGGCCGGGGCGATGAACACGAGCGCCCACCACCCGCTGGGCTGGTTACCGCCCGTGCGGCGGCCGACCGGCCGCCGTACGGGCTTCGCTGCCACGTTCGTCATTTCTTGGCGAGCACCTGGTCGACGGCGTCTTGGTACTCCTTCGCCGCGGCCTGGACGGGCTTGGCACCCTCCCAGGCCGGAGCCAGATACTGCGCGCCGAGACCCTGCCATTCGGCCGTGTTCCCCGCGACCGGGAGCGGAACGCTGTAGTCGATGGCGTCGATGAAGACCTGGAGCTTGAATTCCGGCATCGAGTCCAGCCACGGCTGCTGCGTCCCCTTGTAGGCGGGGAGCACCGTTCCGGTGGCGGCCTGGATCTCGGCGGCCTTGCTACCGCCGAGGAAGGCGAGGAATTTCCTGAGCTCCTCCGGGTGCTTGCTGCCGGCGTACCCGGCGTTGCCGATGCCGCTGGTGACGGTGGCGCGCTTGACGCCCTTCGGCAGCGGGGCGACGTCGATCTTGCCCTTCAGGTCGGCGTTCTTGTGGAACCGCAGCGCCCAGTACGCGCCGGAGAAGTACATGGCGACCTTCTGGTTCTCGAACATCGAGACCGCCTCGGTGTCCGACAATTGCTTCAACGTCGGCGACGAACCCGCCGCCTGCAGGTCGGTCCAGAACTTCAGGCCGGCTACTCCCGCCGGGCCGGCGAAGTCGGCGGCCGTGCCGTCGGCGTTGATGATGGTGCCGCCGGCCTGCAGGATCGTGTTGTAGTAGCCGCCCTGCGGGTCGATCGGCGCGGCGATCCCCCACACGCCCTTGGCCTTGTCGGTCAGCTTCTTGGCCGCGTCCTGCGCCTCCTTCCAGCCCCACGTGTCATCCGGGTACTTGACGCCCGCGGCGTCGAAGAGCGCCTTGTTGTACCAGATGCCGTTGGTGTCGAAGTCCTTCGGCAGCGCGAAGACCTTGCCCTCATAGGTGTAGGAGTCGGAGACGGCCTTGGGGTAGACGTTCATGTCGATCCCCGTGGACTTCACCGTGTCGGACAGGTCGACCAGCGCACCGCCCTTCGCGTACTCGCGGAAGTGGTCGGCGAGCATCCAGAACGCGTCCGGCGCGGTACCGCCGGCGACGCCCACCTGAAGCGTCGACCAGTACTCGGTCCACGGCAGCGTCTGGATCTTGACGGTGATGTTCGGATTCTGCTTACCGAACTCGGCGGCGATCTGCTCCATCGCCGGAGCCTGGTCCTCGCTCCAGTTCGCGTAGGTGAGGGTGACCTTCTCGTTCGGCGTGCTGCCGGATCCGCCGGAACAGGCGGTGAGCAGTGCCGCCGCCACGGCCATGGCCATGGCGGCCGTCCATTTGTGCTTCATGATGTTCCTCACTTGAACGCCGGTCGTCGGCCGGGGGGTTAGCGGTTGACGGATGTGACGTGGACGGTGGTGTCGACCCAGTCGACGTGCACGCCGACGTCGTCGGGACCGGCGGCTTCGCTGCGCAGGCACAGCGTACGGACCCCCTGGATCCCCAGGTTGAAGGTGGTGACGGGCTTGCCCGCCGAGACGACGGCGGCGTAGATCTCGCGGTCGTCCGCGAGGACGCTGACCCTGGCGCGGCCGGTGGACTCGTCGTCGACGCCGACCGCGCCGGTGCACAGCTCGGCGCGCCCGCCCAGGTGGAAGCGGGCCTCGGAGTACGGTGCCGTGCCGAGGCCGCGCTCGAACTCCTGTCCGGCCACGCGCATCGGCCCGCCGTCGCCGGGATTGCCCGCGCCGTTCGACTGGTCGCGCTCGACGGGACCGTCCTCATTGACGAACGCGATCATCGGCAGCTCCGACATCGTGTACTCGCCGGGCGTCAGAGGGCACACGATGCGCGCGTGCGCGACGACGGGGACCACGCCGTCGCCGTCTCGCTCGACCGTCACGATGCCGAGCCGCCCGGGGCGCAGCGCTGGTCCGGGGCGGACGGCCCAGCCGGTCTCGGTGACACGGTCGGCGGTCCAGCCTGCCGGTAGGCGCAACCGGGCGTCGGTGTCCGTCGTGATCACCGCGGTCCCGTCCGCGCCGAGCTCGGCGATGGGCGGGTGCACCGCGGGGGCGCGATGGTGCGGCCGGGGTACGGCGCGGAAGACGTCCGCGCCCGCCGGTGCCACGATGGCGGCGAAACCTCCGTCGCGGGCCACGGCGACGTCGATGGCGTCCGTGGCGATCGTGGTCGTCTCCGTGAGGCCGGCCGTCGGCTCGCCGGGTGCCGGAAAGGCGTCGCCGACGATCCACACCTGGGCGTCCGGCCCCGCTCCGAGCCGGTCCAGCGGCACGTGGATCACGCGCGCGTCACCGGCGGCGACCCCGCCCAGGAACCACCGGTCGCCGGCGCGGCGGCCGATGACCGCGTGCGTGTCGGGGTCGCCCGCCAGCAGCACCGTCTCGTCCCAGACCGGTGCCAGCTCCGCGAGGAACCGGGCCGCGGGCGGACGCGCCGCGTAGGCGTCGACATGATCGGCGAAGTGGGTGATCCCGCATTCGAACGCCACCGAGAGCCCCAGCTCATGGCCGTCACTGGTCGTGCGGCCGGCTGCGCCGAAGGCGACCGGTGTGGCGTCCATCGCCCCGACGATGTTGCGGGTGAAGGGCTGGATGACGTTGTGGGAGGCGGTGAGCGCCTGGTTCTCGAAGAACACGTAATATTCGGCGCCGCGGATCGCCTCGTAGCCGATCACCTGAGGGAACGTGCGCATCCAGCCGCGCGGGATGACCGAGCCGTGGAAGTTCACCATGAGGCCGAGCCGTGCGGATTCGGCAAGGATCGTGTCGTACCAGCGATAACGATCCTTCGACTCCGACTCCATGAAGTCGACCTTGATCCCGGCCACGCCCCAGGAGCGCCACAGCGCCAGCTTGCGCAGGTCCTCCGGGCTGTTGAGATCGCGCCAGATGGTCCACAGATGCACCTGGATTCCGCGGCGGCTCGCATAGGCGACGATCTCCGGTACCCAGGTCTCCTCCCAGCCGCAGTCGATGAGCAGGTGCTCCCAGCCGAGGTCGGCGGCGACGTCGACGAAGTGCTGCTGCTTGGCCAGTTGCGCGCCCGAGTAGAAGTCGGACCACCACGACCAGGCCGCGCGACCGGGGCGCACCCAGGTCGCATCCGCCAGCTCGGGCGCGACGGCCGGCGCCAGTTCCTCGACGAACAGCGAGGACACGAGCTCGGCGAGGGTTCCGACGAGGAAGACGCGCCACGGCGTCACGACGCCGCGGGCGACCTCGACGGCGTCGTCGGCGAGGGTGAAGCGCAGCGTCCGGCCGCCTTGCGGCTCCGGCTCGCCCGCTCGCACGTACGCGCCGGCGAAGCGGCCGTCGATCCCGGATTCGGTGATCAGGAGATGCGTCGTCTCGTCGAGGCGGGTGAGGAAGGGGAGTCCGTACGCGCCGCTCGCCAGTTCGGCGGTGTCCACGCCGAAGCGGGGGGTCTCGTACCAGGTCTGGTAGTCGAGGACCCAGCTTCGCGACCCGGCGGGAAGTGTGACGGCGGTGCGATCCCCCGTGACACGGGCGGTGCCGTCCAACGAGGGCAGAGCGTAGCGGATCGCCACGCCGTCGCGCCCGACGCGCAGGATGACCTGCCACTCGACCCCGCCGGCCGCGCGGAACGTGTGCACGCTCTCGTGGTGCTCGTAGTCGTGGTCGCCGGCGGACTTGCCGGAGCGCAAAGTGAACCGGTCTCGAACCGTGCGGTGCGAGACGTGCACGAGCTCCGCGTCCGTGCCCAGTTGGGTGCCGTCGATCGAGAATCCGAGCGGAACTCGCTCGAGGTGCGTCTCGTCGTCACGAGTTACGGTCAACTGCACGCCCACGTCCGTGTTACGGATCCAGGCGTTCACCGCGCCCACGCTCGTCGTCCGGCGGGGGCGTACATCGTCGCTCAACACGTTCTCCATCGGCTGCCGTCGGGTTGTTCACGTGGGGATTTCTTAGTTGGGTGAGGGACGATCCGGCAATTCGGAGCAGGGCCGGGGCACACTCGCCCCGGCCCCTGAGCTCACATCACCACGTCGAGCGAGTCGACCGTCACCCCCGCCCCGGACGCCTCCTTGATCAGTACGGTGTTCGCGCCGGCGTTCAGGGGGAGCCCGACGGTCGCGGTGGCGGGGGTGTCGTTGCCGCCCGTCGCGTGCAGCGGGACCGTGACCGGCGTGCCGCCGTTGACCGCGACCTTGATCGACGCGGCGGCGGACGACGCATAGTGGATCCGCACCGTCTTGTTGCCTGCGGAGATGGCCTGGAACGGCACCGAGAGCGAGCCGGCCGCCAGACCGGACACCCCGTTGCCGCCCGAGCATCCCGAACATCCGTCCAGGGCGGCGCCGCCCGCGCGCGTGTTCGCCGCCGCCTCGGCCTCGACCGTGCGTGAGATCGTCAGCGCGTCGATGTCCGGCGCGTAGGCGCCCGCGTTCAGGAACGTGATGGTGTTCGCGCCGGCGTTGAGCGGCACGTCGAGCGACCACTTGCCGACGTGCTCCCAGCCGCCGGAGTCCTTGACGTTCTCCGTCGCGATGGTGGTGCCGTTGACCTGGACCTGGACCGACCGCGGGTCGCCCGAGGTGTAGGTGAAGGTCAGCTTGTGCGTGCCCGCGGTCGCGGCCGTCACGCCGTTGAACCGCACCGAGCCGCCGGATCCGAGGTTGCCCACCTTCTGACCGCCCGAACAGCCCTTGCACGCCTGGACGCCGGCGGCGCCGCCCCGGGTGTTGGAGGCGCTCTCCGCCTCGTACCGACTGTCACCGGTGCCGACCATCGCGAGGGGCGTCTTCGAGATGTGCACCGAGACGCCTCCGGTGGCGATCATCGGCAGCGAGAGCGTGGTCGCGCTCGTGACGGTCTGGGTCGACATGGTGAGCCGGCCCGAGGCGTCGTCGGAGAAGATCGTCGCGGTGTGGTCACCGGAGCCGAGGAACGACAGCGGAACCGAGGCGGTCCTGGCCGGCGACGTCATCGCGCCGACGAACCAGTCGTCGCCGGACCGGCGCGCGACCGTGACATGGTCGCCGGGGAACCCCTCGATGACCTTCGTCTCGTCCCACACCGTCGGGATCGCCCGCATCAGGTGACGACCGGCCCACTGCTCGTAGGCCGCGGCCGAGTCGGCGTAGTTGACCATCGCGGAGGTGAAGACGATCGCCTGGGCCAGGGAGTGACCCTGGGTGAGAATCGACGCGTTCTCCGAGATCATCGTCGGCGTGTAGTCCATCCCGCCGAGCATGTTGCGGATGAAGGGGTACGTCACGTCCTGGCGAGCGGTCGTGGGCGGCGGATACAGGTAGTGCTCGGTGCCGGCGACCGCCTCCGAGGTCACCACCCACGGCCAGGTGCGGTTCTCACCGCCCGGCTTGGTGCTGCCATGGAAATTGAGCATCATCTGGTGGTTCGCCGCCGCCTGGCCGATCGACTGGTACCAGCTCATCGACTCCTGCGAGTCGCTGAGGAAGAAGTCCACCTTGAGGCCGTCGATGCCGTAGCCCTTGTGCTCGGCCATCAGGGCCTCGGCGTCGGCCGGGTCGGCGAACGGCTCGGCGTTGACCCAGGCGAACATCTTCACGCCGCGTTGCCTGGCGTAGGCCGCGATCGCCGGCAGGTCCGTCGTGCGGTTGTAGCAGCAGTCCATGGTCACGTACTCGAAGCCCATGGCCTCGGCGAAGTCGACGTACTCCTTCTGCTTGTCGAGATCGCTCGCGCTGTCCCCGTCCGCGTACCAGGACCATGCCGCACGTCCCGGGCGGACCCAGGATGCGTTCACCGACGCCGGCGGGTTGAGGTTCTGCACCAGATCGGAGTTGTAGAGCGTGTCGAGGTCCCCCGCGATGATCGCCGCGCGCCAGGGCGTCTGGAAGGGATACGTCGCCGGGATCGGGAACGCCTGATCAGGCGTCCGCTTGAGGTTCAGCAGCCCGTCATTCGCCCCGCTGCCCTTCAGCAGGGACGGCACGTAGGAGGCGTTCGAGTTCACCACCTGTGCCTCGGTGATGACGGTGAAGTAGGCGTTGTTGTCGATCGACGCCAGCAGCGGCATCGTGAGCTCCGTGCCGGAGTTCAGCTGGGACGCGTTCCGATAGGTGTAGTCCTGCTCGTAGTTCTGGTTCCACGGGGCCGCCCAGCCGCCGGTCGTCGTGGGCAGGCGAAATCCACTGGTCTCATCCGTGATCGACACCGGCCCGCTTCCCGGCAACCGGTACCGGTAGGCGATGCCGTCGTCGTAGGCGCGAATCACCAGCTCCAGCGTCTGCCCGCTCTTCGCGTACCGCAGGATCAGCTCGTTGGCATGATCGCGATTCGATGGCTTGGTCCCCGCCGGCAACGAGTAGGTGGTGTCGATCGTGGCACGCGCCTCGCTGACATAGCTCAGTCCGGACCGCAGATCGACCGTCGAGGTGGCGATGCCCAGGGGGGAGTCGCCGAAGACCGATGTGGTGCCCGCGGTCACCGCGAACGTCAGGGCACCTGCCGTCTGCTCGGTGACGGTGAAAGTGAGCTGTCCGTTGGGTGAGCTCACGCTGCGAGTAGTGAGCGCGAACGCGGGGGGCGCTGCGAGAAGAGACACGAACATCCCGAGCACAGCCACGACGACTAATAGGGCTGGACGTCGCTTTCTTGTCCTTCGCGACACGTCGCCTCCAGTTGAGCGTGATGGACTGGACTTCACTAGACAGATACACGTGGGTGAGGCAAAACTATGGGCCCCGCTGAGCGCGGCCGGAATGGTGGAACCGTTGGATCGGCTGGACATTCCGACTGCGTCGGCGAAGGTCTCCGACGGCTTGGCGGAAGTCCGAACAGCAGCACTGATCGGTCGGGCGTAGGCCACTGGGCGGCTGGCCGGACTCGCCCACGCGCGCGCACTGCTCTGCCGGACGGCGGCCCGCCTTGGATGGCGCCGTCCCACACTCCGACTTTCCGCTGATCGAGCTCGACGCTGCCAGTGTCCGGAGCGTCATACCGAACCCCGTCACCCGGTGCAGCGGCTTGGCCGTCTCCGGCGCTGAGCTTGCCTTCCTCGATCAACACCGAGCCGACGGCAGCTTCCGTTGGGAGATCCGCAGGGCCCGCCGACAGTCCGGAGCCGTCACCGAGACGGATCGTGAGCACCTATTGCTGCCAGACGACCGGCACCCCACCGGCTGGGCACGGGGGAAGATCGGCAGAGATGGGACGCTGTGGCTGTACGAAGACGGGGATCCACAGCGTTGGTACCGCTATGAGGTGGACGGTTAAACGGTCGTGACTAACACGAAGGCCCGCTCCAGAGAATCCCTGGTGGCGGGCCTTTCGTATGTGCGCGGCCGACAGGAGTCGAACCCGTAACCTTCTGAGATCGGTAGTACAGCCCGGACGGATAAATCAGTTGCGCTTTGCGCATCGACCAGCCAAGGATCGACACAACGGTACGGCGAGCAGAACCGCCGGCCGCCTTTCTGGATCGTGTCGCGGTACGGGAGGAGAACCAGCATGTTTACCGACTCTGATCAATGCAGCAGAGAAAACCCTGGTCAGCGTGAACATGCCCGCCCGGCCCCGCGGCCCTGACACTTCCGGCCCCGCTGCGGCGGCCTGACTGCGCGCGCTGACCGACCTCCAGAGATCAAGGGAGATCATGGCGCTCGAAGACGCGCGCAAGAAAGCGATCATTGCGGAGTACGCAACCTTCGAAGGTGACACCGGTTCACCTGAAGTGCAGATCGCGCTATTGACCCATCGGATCGCCGACATCACCGCGCATCTGCGCACCCACCAGCTGGACCATCACAGCCGTCGCGGGTTGCAGATGCTCAACGGTCGTCGGCGGCGACTGCTGAAGTACCTACGCAGAACCGACATCGAACGCTACCGACGCCTCATCCAGCGGCTCGGCCTGCGCCGATGACACCCGTGCCGGGGAAAACGACCGCAACACCGCTTCCCCCGGCACATCCTTCATCACATCTCCTTTTCAAGGAAGGCGCGGAAGGTGCGCGGGGGTCGACCGGTGAGGCGCTGGACGGCGTCGGTGAGGCGGTCCTCGGCTCCCTCGGCGATGGCGTGGTCCATGCCGGCCAGCATCGCGGCGAACTCCGGCGGCATCAGCGCCGTGAGGCGATCGCGCATTTGCTCGTAGGAAAGACGGTGGTGGACCACAGGCCGCCCGGTGACCTCGGTGATGATCGCGGCGACGTCGTCGTAGCTCAGTGCCTCCGGTCCGGTGAGGACGAGATCGGTGTTGGGGGCGTGTTCGTCGGTGAGGGCGTGTACGGCGGCGGCCGCGATGTCCTCGGCGTCAATGAAGCCGACACGGCCGCTGCCGGTGGCGGTCAGGATGGTGCCGTTTTCGCGGATGCCGAGGGCGTGGACGTGTGTGCCGGTGAAGTTCTGCATGAACCAGGAGGGTCGCAGCACCGCCCACTGCTCGAACAGGCCGGGCAGGGCCTGGTGCACCCTTCCCACCGCTGGGCCGCCCTCGGGTATGGCCGAGGAGCTGAGGAGCACAGCGCGGCGTACGCCGACGGCGCGGGCCTCCTGGAGGAACGGCAGCATGACCGCTGCCGGGTCGGCGTCGCCCAGTGGTGGTGTGAGGTAGATGCCATCGACTCCGTCAAGGGCGGCGACGTGGGTGGCAGGGTCGTACCAGTCGAATCGGACCGGCTCCGCGCCAGAGACCGGGGCGGCGTGACGGCTGGCCGCCTTGACGCGGTGGCCGAGGGCTGTCAGCTGCGTGGCGGTGCGGCCGCCGGTGGTGCCGGTGGCGCCGATGACCAAAACGGTGTCGGCGGCGGTCACTGGGCGCTCCCGGCGAAGCCGACGCCGGGTTCGAGAACGGCGAGGGGGTTCCAGTAGTCGCGGTAAGAGGTGACATGCCCGTCCTGGACGGTCACCACGGCGATGTAGGTCATGTCGAAGGGGTTGCCGGTCTCCACCAGGCGTCCGACGCCGCGCATCTCGACCACGATGGTCTCCGGGTCGGTGGTCTGGTGGATCCGCACCTCAGGGAAGTCGTGCAGGTCGATGTGGTCGGGATAGTGGCGCATGTAGGCCGCGATGGCCTCCTTGCCTGTCAAACGCCCCGGCCACCCCTGAGGGGCGAAGGGGAACTCCAGGATGCCGTCCTCGGCCCAGAGGCTGACCCAGGCGGGAATGTCCTTGTCCAGCAGCAGTCGCAGGCTGTGGCCGGCGTTGGCAAAGGAACGCTCTTTCGCGCCTTCGGTGACCGCACCGGACTGATCCGCGCACTGTACGCGGCACGGCTCGAACCGATCATGGAAGTCGTCGAAGCGGGTCCGCCGCCCCTGGGGCCCGCCACTCCGCCGCTTCAGCGCATACCCGCACTGCTCGACGCCGTCCTGTGCTTCAAGCTCGACAACCGCCCTCTCGCGCTGGCCCTGGAGGAAACCGGGAACAGCAGCCCTTACCAGGCAGAGCATTACGAGCGGTGGCACAGCCTGCTCCAAGCCGTGCTGGAGCAGATTCCGGGTCTGACCGACAGCGACTTCACCGCCCATGCACTGCTCGCCGCCACCCGAGCCGACCTCGTCGAACACCTGGCCGGTCAAGAGCGCGTGCCACGCGAAAGAATGCAGGCGCAGCTGGCGAGCTTCACCGCCAAAGTGATCGCCTCTGAGGACTGACCAGGGGTCAGGCGGGCCATCGGACGGCGCCCGAGTCCGGGTACGTGGTGGATCAACGCTCTGTGGGTGCCGCACGCTGGTCCTCTGGTACGGACCGCGGAAGGGCGCCTACGCGGCATGGCCCTTTCTGGTCGATGTCATGGCCATGATGGTCACAGACCTGCAGCGTGATTTCCAGCGCGCGTCAGCTGGTTGCGCCGGCGGGCTGGGTGGGGGCTGGGGTGGGCAGGGTGGTGCGCCAGCTGTACCAGCCGCGGCACAGCACGTACGCGGGGATGGTCGTCACCACGAGGCCGAGGTCGATGAGGCTGGCCGTCTGTGCCTCGGGCACGGCGCCGATCGCGAAGGCCCAGATGGTGACCGGGATCTTCTGGAGCAGGATGAGTTCCCAGAGGCCGGGGTGTCTGCGCGGCCGGAGAGCCAGCATGGCCCACATGCCGGCGAAGACGAGGTAGCCGAACGTCCGCCATCCCTCGACCATTAAGCGGTCGTCGGACGCGTTGATCATGTTCATGACCCCGCCTGTGAACGCGACGAGGGTCGCGACCGCGTCGATGGCCATCAGCGCGCGTCCGGTCCGGTCCGCCCAGGGGGCGGGGCTGGCGAGGGTGGCGGTTTTGACGGTCATGGTGGCTCCTTGTCCGGGTGGTGCCGATTGAGTTACGATCATTAACTTTTGTTACTGAACTTGACTGTAGCGTCGGATCGTAGTGCACGCAATGGGGCTACACTCCCTTCATGGCTACAGACTCCGAACCCCTCACCCGCCGCGAACGGCTCCGGCGGCAGACGGTCGAGGAGATCAAGCAGCACGCCTTCGAGCTCGTCGACGAGGGCGGCGTGGACCACGTGTCGATCGCGTCCGTCGGCAAGGCCATGGGCATGACCCCGCCGGCGCTCTACCGCTACTTCCCCTCGCGCGAGGCGCTGCTGGACGCGCTGCTCATCGCCGCCTACGCCGACCTCGGCTCCACGGTCGCCGCAGCCGGGCGGGAAGGGCGGGAGGAGACGGGGCGGGAGAAGGCCGGGCAGGATGCCCCGGGCCGGGTCGCCCGCATCGCCCACGCCTACCGGCGCTGGGCCCTGGACCACCCGCGCCGGTACGCGATGCTGTTCAGCGACCGCTCGCCCGGCGCGCAGGACCCGCCGGAGGGCGTCATCGCGTTCAACCAGGGGATGCTCGCCCTGCTCGACGCCCTGGCGGAGATCGCGCCGCCGTCCTCTCCAGACGGCGCCTCGCAGGACGAGGCGCTGTTGCGGTGGGCGCAGGAGATCGGCGCGCCCCCGGGCATCTCCACGCGGGCGCTGCGGGTCGCTGTGCTCGGCTGGTCCCGCCTCCACGGGCTCGTCTCGCTCGAGATCTCCGGCGCCTTCGACAGCATGGGCATGGACGCCGGCCACCTGCTGGCCGCGGAGATCGAGACGGTGGTCGCCGCGGCCGGCGCCTGCTGAACGTCCCTCGTCAGGGGACGGTCAGCAGGCGCTCGTCCGGCCCGAGCGACGCCCCGTCGATGACGGTGATGATCGCCGGCACGCACGCGTCACCGAGACGAGCAGCTCATACACATCCGCCACAACAGGATGATGGCGGCGGCAGATACGCCTTCTGATGAGCATGTGGATCATGCCCGAGGGCGCGCGACACAACCTGCTGCGCGCCACCGGCTGCCTGGCCGGAGCCTTCCACGCCAAAGCACGCGGAGCCACCCTGCGCCGTCACCTGATCTGCGTGCCCGCCCGCCTGTCTCGGCACGGCCGCGGCCCCCTCATCCTGCACCTGCCCCAGCACTGGCGCTGGCTGCTCGCCTGGCAAAGCCTCTTCGCGACCGTCCACGCTCCTCCTGGCGGGCGTGCCCGTCCACGTCGTCGCGGCCTGCCTCGGTCATGCCGACCCGTCGATCACGCTCCGCGTGTACGCCCACGTGATCCGTACGGCGGAAGCGTCGGCGGCGGATGTCTTCACCCAGGCGATCGGCGAGTAGTGGGAGCCACCCGGGAGCCACGCTGTTAGCCAAGGTGTTAGCAAGATCCCGATGTTGTCCTGACAAACATAAAGGCCCGCTCCAGGGAATCCCTGGTGGCGGGCCTTTTGTATGTGCGCGGCCGACAGGAGTCGAACCCGTAACCTTCTGATCCGTAGTCAGATGCTCTATCCATTGAGCTACGGCCGCTCGCTGCGTAGACAAGCATAGCGGGTTCCGGCGACTGCCTCGAACCAGATACGGCAATCATGAGCTCGTCGGCTCGGTCTTGCGCGGCCACAGGGTGTAGCTGAGGGGCCACAGGACGGCGATCAGGGAGACCTTGAGGAGGCCGGTCATGAAGTCCATCAGGGGCTGGGTGCGGCTGGGGTCGGCGACGAGCCAGGTCAGGGTGAACAGGAGGCCGCAGGTTATGGCGTAGGCCAGGACTATGCGGAGCCAGAGCGCCCACTCGTAGCGGGCGCGGGGCATGCCCCCGCCGGGGGCTTCCATGGTGGTGGGCCGTCGGCGAAGCGGTGGTGGAACTTGGCGTCCGCCCAGCGGATCGTGCGGTGGCCGAAGACGATCGAGTAGGCCAGGTACGCCGCCGCCAGACCGTGCGTGAAGTTCGCCGTGGTTCCGCTCCTCATGTCCATTGCGGCGGTCGCCAGGAGGATGACGTCCAGGAACGGGATGGCGATCAGGAGGGCGGTGCTGATTTTGCGGTGGTTCCAGAGGTAGCGGGTGGCCAGGGCCAGGACGAGAAGGAGCCAGAAGGCGATCTCGCAGGCGATGAGGGTAGCGACAATCACGTATTTCAGTTTTGGGCTCGTTTGGGGCCGGCACATCGTCAGTGGAACCGAGCCTGTGGATACATCGAAAGGTGTATCCACAGGCTCGTCTCTCGCAGGAGGGAGCAGTGGCCGGGTGGTGGTGGGATAGGGGACATGAAACGGGCGGCGTTGTGGGCTGGGGTGGCCTTCGCGATGGGGGTGCAGGCGGCGATTTACTACTCAGAGGGGTCATAGAGCCGTAGTGTGAGCGCCGTGAGCATTCCGCCTCCGCCTTCGTCCGAACCGCCTCGTCAGACCGGGGTCGTTGTTGGGCTGGCGTTCGTCGGGGTCTTCGGGTATCTGTTCGTCAATGTGGTCGTGGGACTCGTTGCTTTGAGCTTGGAGTCCACGGTGGCGATCGGGGTGGGGGCCGGGGTTCTGGCGCTGCTGGGCATCGGTGCTGGGCTGGTGTTCGTGTTCCTGCGGAAGTCTTGGTCGCTGGGGTTGGGGCTGGGGTTGATGATCGGGTGGGCGCTGGCGTCGATCGTCTCGGCCGGATACTGCACGGGGCTCAATCCGGAGATGTACACCTAGATGGACCAGATGGGCGGGTTGTCGCAGGTATTGATCGGACGTCAATTGCCGGCTCCTAGGCTGATCGCGACTAGGGGGTAAGCCGCGCTAATGACCACACCGCCGTCTTCGTCATCGCAGGAGCCGGACGATTCGGGAGAGGTGCCGCCGTCTCAAGGGGCGTCCGGATCGGGGTCGTCGGGTTATGGGCAACCGTCGGGTTATGGGCAACCGTCGTCCGGGCAGCCGCCCCACAGGCAGTCGCCGTACGGACAGTGGTCCTCCGGGCCTCAAGGGCAACCGCCGTACGGCGAGCCGCCGTACGGCCCGTCATTCGGGCAAGCCGGGTACGGGCCACCGCCACCCCCTTCATCCAGTGGTGGTTCCGTAGGAGTGCTCATTGGGTTGATGTTCGCCGGTCTGGCCCTCTACAGCGTCGTCAATAGCGTGATCGGGTTCTTCATCTTCTTCGCCGCATTGGACAACAATGGCGCCAACACGCCCTACGTCATAGCCGGCACAGCCGTGCTCGCTCTCATCGGCCTGGGCGTGGGCATCGGGCTCAACCTCATCCGTAAACCCTGGTCGAGGGGCCTGGGGCTGGGCCTGATGATCGGATGGGCTCTGTGGTCGATCCTGTCCGCCGGCTTCTGCACCGGGCTCAACCCGGGCCTGTACGCCTGACATGCCCTACCACGAGATATTCGTCGGCCTGGGGGTGTTCGTGGCCTCCGTCGTCTTCGTACGGGAAGCGAGAGGGCGGGGTGCGCTCAACGAGCAGTCGCTGATCGCCGTCACCGGAGCCCTGGTCGGGGGCGCCATCGGGATGCGGCTGGCGGGATGGCTGGAAACGCTCGACCTGCAGGACCTCTGGCTGTACGGCTCCCGCAGCATCCTCGGCGGCCTGACCGGCGCGTACGTCGGAGTGCTCGTGGCCAAGAAGATCATCGGGTACAAGGAGCGGACCGGAGACCTGTTCGCCCCGGCGGTGGCACTCGGGATGGCGGTGGGCAGGATCGGGTGCCATCTGACCGAGGCGCCCGGGCGGCCCACCGACCTGCCGTGGGGCGTGCATGCACCGCCGACGACCCCAGAATGCCCAGGTTGTCTCACCGGCCAGGCCATGCATCCGTCGTTCATCTACGAGATCATCTTTCAGCTGGCCGCGTTCGGCGCGCTGCTGTGGGCGCGCAAGCGGCTCACCCAACCCGGCGAGTCGTTCACGCTCTACCTCGCGGGATACGCCGTCTTCCGCTTCCTCGTCGAGTTCACCAGGGCGAACGAGACGGTATGGCTTGATCTGACCAGGCCCCAATGGTTCCTGATCCCCGGGTTGTTACTGCTCGCGCTGAGGCTCGGGTACGGGTGGCGGCGCGGCTACTACGATCCCCTTTTCGAGCGGAAGGTCATGACATGAGCACAGGGATGGGTCTGCGGGGTGACCGCATCCTCAGGTACGTCAACGCGTTCTGCCCCCACTGCCACGGCCAGGACCTCGACCAGGTCGAGCGGCTGAGCGGCTATCTGGCGGAACGCGACGGCCAGGTATGGCTGGAACGCGGCTGCCGCAAACACGGCCTTATCAGGACGTTGTACGACGAAGACCCAGAAATCCTGAAATATCTCGAAGAATGGACCGCCCCGACAAAACAGCACATACCCGATATGTCCGGGAACTTTCGGCCAGTCCCCGAGGCCTACCTCCACGGCCTCCCCGAGCTGCAGACCCAGCACACCTGCATTCTCCTCGAAGACATCGCCGAAGCCTGCAACCTCCGCTGCCCCACCTGCTTCGCCGACAGCTCACCGGACCTGACCGGCATCGTCCCCGTGCCGGACGTCCTCGCGAACGTCGACCAGCGCCTCAAGAGGGAGAACGGCAAGCTCGACGTCCTCATGCTCAGCGGCGGCGAGCCCACACTCCACCCCGAGCTCAAAACCCTCCTCACCGAGCTCGAACAACGCCCGATCACCCGCATCCTGATCAACACCAACGGCGTCCTCATAGCCAGGGACGACTCCCTGCTCGACCTCCTCACCGAGCACCGGGAGCGGGTCGAGGTCTACCTCCAGTACGACGGCTCGGCGGAAGCCTCGAAACACCACCGAGGCGGCGACCTGACCCGCATCAAGGCGCAGGCCGTACAGCGCCTGTCCGAACGCGAGATCTTCACCACCCTCGTCATGACGGCCGCGCTGGACGTCAACGACGGCGAGATCGGCGACGTCGTACGCCTCGCGCTCGACACCCCGTACGTCGGAGGCGTGTCCCTGCAGCCCCAGTTCGGCTCGGGCAGGTCGGGCACCATCGACCCCACGAACAGGCTCACCCACACCGGCGTGCTCAAACGCCTCGGCCCGCAGACCGGCGGCCTGGTGACCTGGCACGACCTCACCGCCCTGCCCTGCTCCCACCCCCACTGCTGCTCGGTCGGCTACCTCATCCGCGACGACGCCCGCCAGTGGCGCTCGCTCACCGCGCTGATCGGCCACGACCGCCTCAAGGAGAACCTGGGCCTGGTCTCCAACCGCATCGCCGACACCGAGATCCCGCGCGAGCTGCGGCAGGCCGTACAGGAGTCCCTGCTCGGGCTGCTGTCCGAGCAGTCGTCGCTGTCGCACCCGCAGATCGGTGACCTGTGGCGCGACATCTGCGAGAACTGCGACCTGGGCATTTCCACCCTCCTCACCCTGGCCTCGTCGGCCCTGCCGGGCAGGCGGAAGAAGCTGCGCAGGATGCTGGGGGAGCGGGTCGTGCGCATCACGGTCAAGCCGTTCATGGACATCTCGACCATGATCGAGGAGCGGCTCACGCAGTGTTGCGTGCACGTGGGCACGCGAGCCGAGCAGGACCAGTGCGCGCCGTTCTGCGCGGTGCAGGCCTGGCCGCAGCTCTCCAGGCAACGCCTGTCGGCCGTGGCCGCGCAACCCCGATCGCCGTTCGAGGTGGCCCTGTGAGAACCGAGAGGAAAGCCGAGCCGTACGACCCGCTCCGGTTGTGCGTATACGCGACCGTCGCGTTGCTGGCCTGGCTGCTCGGCCCATGGGCGGTGCTCGGGTTCGCGGTGCTGGGTTTCGCGGGCTACTGGAGGGCGCGCCGAGCCGGGCTGACCCGAAGCAAATGCCTGCTCAGGGACACCCGGCTCGTACTGGCCTATCTCGGGCTCATCGCGCTGGCCGCGATCGCGGCGATCGTCCTGTAACCGCTACTCGGCCGGAACGTACAGGCTGAGCGTCTCCGCGACGCAGGCGGGCCGCTTCTCGCCCTCGATCTCGATCGTCATCTTCAGGTTGGACAGGTAACCGGCCGGCGTCCCCTTGACGTCCGTGAGCTCGCCCACAGCCCTGACCCGTGCCCCGACCAGCACCGGCCGGGGAAAGCGGACCTTGTTCAGGCCGTAGTTGACCCCCATCGCGATGCCTTCGACCTTGACCATCTCGAACATGAACGACGGCAGCAGCGACAGGCTCAGATAACCGTGGGCGATCGTGCCCCCGAACGGCCCCTCCTTGGCCCGCTCCACGTCCACGTGGATCCACTGGTGGTCACTGGTGGCGTCGGCGAAGAGGTTGACCTGTTCCTGGGTGACGGTGCGCCACTCGGTCGGGCCGAACGTCTCGCCGACGGCCGCCTTGAGCTCCTGAACGTTCGCGAAGGTCCGCATAGCCCCGAACGCTATTGCGCGGGCGGGACGGCTGCCAAGTTCAGCACCCTGAACGTGCCGCGCTTGCCCCCAGTAGATGATCGTGCTGGGTTCGGAGGGCGTGCCGATGCCGATCCAGCTGCCCGCCTCGTCGATCGTGACCGATTTCGAACTCCACACCACAGAGACGCTCGAGAGGGCCCGCCTGTTGCAAAGATCTTTACTCGAAACCATCGCATAGGTGTTCGAGTCCGCGCTACAGTTCTAGGTAACGAAATCGAACATGGGTTCGGCCTGGTGAGAGGGGGTGTGTCCGGTGACGGTGCTCGCGACCGCCCCTGCTCGGACACGCCGTAGCACTTTCTTCCCAAATCTAAGACGGCCGCTATATCCGGCAATAAAGTCCGAGAGCGTGGACCCTGTGCGCAATCCCTACGCCCCCGGCGCCGGGCAGCGCCCGCCGGAGCTGGCCGGGCGCGACCGTGAGCTGCAGCAGTTCGAGGTCGTGCTGGAGCGAGTGGCCCGCGGTCGCCCCGAGCGCAGCATGGTCGTCACCGGCCTGCGGGGAGTCGGCAAGACCGTCCTGCTCAACACGTTCAAGTCGATGGCCATGCAGCGGCTGTGGGGCACGGGCAAGATCGAGGCCCGGCCCGACCAGTCGATCAGGCGGCCCGTGGCCGCGGCCCTGCACATGGCGATCCGCGAGCTGGCCCCGCGGCACCGCGCGCCCGAGCGCATCGAGGAGTTCCTCGGGGTGCTCAAGGCGTTCGCCATGCGCGATCCCAAGGCGGCCAAGGGCACCTCGCACTGGTCGCCCGGCATCGAGGTGCCCGCCAGCCGCGGGCGCGCCGACTCGGGCGACCTGGAGATCGACCTCACCGAGTTGTTCGTCGACGCGGCCGGCGTGGCCACCGACCTGGCCGTGGGCATCGCGCTGTTCATCGACGAGATGCAGGACGTGCAGGCCGCCGACGTCTCCGCGCTCTGCGCCGCCTGCCACGAGTTGTCGCAGACGGGCGGGCCGCTGATCGTGGTGGGGGCCGGGCTGCCGCACCTGCCGAGCGTGTTGTCGGCCAGCAAGAGCTATTCCGAGCGGCTCTTCCGCTACGCGCGCATCGACAAGCTCGACCGGGACGCCGCCGATCTCGCGCTGATCCTGCCGGCGCGGGGGGAAGAGGTGGAGTTCACCCAGGAGGCCCTCGACGCGCTCTACGAGGCGGCCGACGGTTATCCCTATTTCGTGCAGGCCTACGGCAAGGTCGCCTGGGACCTGGCGCCGCGCACCCCGATCACCATCGAAGACGTCAAGGTCTCCGCGCCGGAGGCCGAGGAGGAGCTCGCGGTCGGGTTCTTCGGCAGCCGCTACGAGCGGGCCACCCCGGCCGAGCGCGACTACATGCACGCCATGGCGCAGATCGGCGACGAGCCGGTCGCCACCGCCGAGGTGGCCGACTCCCTCGGGCGAAAGCCGTCCAGCCTCTCGCCCGCCCGCGACAGCCTCATCAAGAAAGGGCTCATCTACAGCGCCGAACGCGGCCTGATCGCGTTCACGGTGCCGCACTTCGGGAAGTTCCTGCGCGCTCAACCGATCTGAGCGGCACCCCCTAGTCCTCTATTGGGCTGTCTAGTGGGGAAGCTAGACAGCCCAATAGAGCTATATCGCCATGCCTGTCGAGCGGAATCTAACGCTCTATAGCGTCAGGCCGATACTGGCGTATATTCCGGCAGAGAGTCGCTGTCCGCCGCGCTCACCACGGCCATCCGCACCGCCGGGCGCCGCCCGCTCAGATAGACGGCGAAGACGACGTCGTCCAGGTCGTGGTTCCGGAAGGCGAAGAAACGCCAGCACAACTCGCGCCAGCTGTCGTACGGCTCGGCCGAGGTGAGCTCGTCCTGCTGGGCCCGCCAGGCGCCGCTCGACCTGAGTCTGGCCAGGGTGATCGACTCGGCAGGGCCGGGCCGCTGCTCGCAGGGGGCGCGGAACCGTACCCGGTCGATCATTTCCTCGATCTCCGGCGACAACACGGCGAGCACGGCCACGCCGGCGGCCATGAGCCACGACGGCTCGATCATGGCCGCCCACCCCGGGACCGGCGACCATACCGACAATCCGGCCATCACGGTCAGCGCCACGGTCCTGCCGATCGAACGCAGCCCGACGGGCGCCGAGCTCACCTCGCCGAAGCAGCCGCACCCCGCGTCCGGCCGCCGCCTGCGCAGCTCGACCAGCACGTACGTGGACAGCGCGAAGAACGCGACCGTACCCCACCTGAAGAGCGGATGAGTCGTGAGCAGCAACCCCGCGGCCAGCCCCAGCTCACCGGCGGCGCAGATCAGCAGCGCGGGGGCCTGCATGCGCCCGGGCACCAGCACCGCGGGCCCCAGCCTGGACAGCGAGCCTGGCTCACCTCCGGACCGCACCGTGATCACCTTGGCTACCGTGCCCATGGAGAGCAGCACGATCAGGAGCGGGAGCTGCGATTCCAGCACGCGTGTCACCCCAATCCGATCTGAGCGTTGAAGCACCCTTTGACCAAGTCGCCGCCGAGCTCCACATACGAGAACGGCGACAACTCCGTGATCCGCCCGCGCGGCGACGTGTCGCATTCGACGCAGCGATCACAGAACCGCCCGGCCACGCACCCGCAGGCCACCACCGGCACGTTGGCGGAGCGATGCGAGCAGAGGTTCCGGATCTGGAGCAACGACCCGACGGCGAGGTACGGCAGGCCCGTGCACGAAGCCCCGGCCTCCGGGCAACCGGTGTCGGTACGCTCCAGCATCGGGTAGGCCGCCCCCCGCTCTTCCTCGTCGAACGTGTCCGACCACGTGGCGGTCCCGGAGATCCGCGACTGCACTCCGGCGTACGCGGGCGGCGGTGCGGGCACGGCGCGTGCCGGGTAGGGCGGCTGCGAGGTCGCGGGCAGCAGCGCCAGCCCGGCCCCGTCCTGCCTGATCCCGATCGCGTCGAACAGGTAACCGGGCTCGAACTTCGGATGCCGCACCTGCAACCGCCCCGACGCCCGGTAGGGGATGACGATCGTACGGTGACCCCGGTGCGGCCCGCAGTCGAGCTCGACGGTCAGGTCTTTACGTCCTTGAATCGAGAGGATCGTCCCGGTGATGCGGGTGGTGTCGGCCCAGATCCGTTCGATCACGCGGCCTTCGTGCAGGGCCCGCATCATGACCATGGAACCCACGGGCAGATCGGCGGGGGCGACGTCCGCGCCGTGCCAGGCGGTGGCCCATGGCGCGATCACGAGCCGTTCCTCGGTGCCGCCGGGGGTCTCGATGATGATGAGATGCGGGCTGACGTCCAGGATCTCACCGGCGACGGCGCGCAAAGGTTCGCCGTTGTCCGGGTCAGGGCCGGGAACGCCGGATTCGCGGCCGAGCGCGGCCGCGGCGAGCACCCGGCGGCGCACAACGCTCGGATAGCCCATCCGCCCTCCCTCGTCAGGTACTAGATTCACATGACTTGGGGGTGGCTCACACCGTAGTGGCGCAGACGAGAGCAAAATACGCATCCCTGGGGAAGGGAGTAGACACCCGGCGTCGAAGAAACCGCCACCGACCTTGACTGACCTTTATCCTCGGCGGACCGAAACCTGAATTCTGGTTCAGGCTCAATAGGGCATCAAGCTGCGATTCTGGCCACGATGCACTGGGAAGACGAGTTCCACGACTATGTGAGGGCCCGCGGGCCCTCGCTGCTGCGTGCGGCTCATCAGCTCACGGGACACCCGCTGGACGCGGAGGACCTGCTGCAGAACGCGCTGACCAAGACGTACCTGGCCTGGGACCGCATCGAGGACCGCGGCGCGCTGGACGGCTACGTGCGGCGGGCGATGGTCAACATCAACATCTCGCAGTGGCGCCGGCGCAAGCTGGAGGAGTATCCGTCCGATGAGCTGCCTGAGACTCCACCCGAGCCGGTATCCGTCGGCGACGTGCACGAGCTGCTCGAACAGGCGCTGAACGAGCTGCCGGAGCGCATGCGGGCCGCGATCGTGCTGCGCTATTACGAGGACATGACCGAGCCGGAGATCGCCAGGACGCTCGGGATCAGCGTCGGCACGGTCAAGAGCACGGTGTCACGCGCGATGGCCAAGCTCAGGAGCGCGCTGGGGCTTCCGTCTCGACAGCCCCCGCCGTAGCGCACGGGCGTACGACGCCTCTGATCTTGCGCAGGGTGGTCAGGAACGCGTCCAGCTCGCTCTCCCCGAGCAGGCCGGTGAAGCAGTCGTCGATGTCCTGCAGGTGCTGGGGCAGCACGGTCTCCAGCCGCTCGCGTCCGGCTTCGGTGAGCACGGCGTACGAGGCCCTGCGGTCGGTTGAGCACGCCTCCCGCTGCACCAGCCCTTCGCGTTCGAGCCGGTCGACGACCCTGGTGACGCCGCTGGTCGAGAGCCCGGTCTGGGCCGCCAGATCGCTCATCCGCAGCCGCTGGCCGGGGGAGCGGGCCAGCCGGATGGCGGTCTCGAAGTCGATCTCCGACAACCCCGCGGCGCCGAGCACCGGCTGGAACGTGGCCATCAGCCCAGCGTGCACCTCGCTCAGCAGCCCGACAGCCGTCAGCCGGGAGTCGTCAAAGTTCATCACGCTCATACCTTAGCCGACGATAGTTGACTTGCGGAATATTCCTCGTGTAGACATTTGTTGCCGCAGACATCCGCACGACAGTCTTCTTAGGAGAACCCCGATGACCACCCGTACCTGGGAGTCCCTGACCCTCCCCGCCGCCGGCACTTACAACCTGGACGTAGCCCACACCCGCATCGGTTTCGTGGTCAAGCACATGATGGTCAGCAAGGTCCGCGGCCAATTCGACGCCTTCACCGGCTCGGTCACGGTGGCCGCCAACCCGCTGGAGTCGACCGCCGAGCTCACGATCCAGACGGAGAGCATCACCACCGGCGTTCCGGACCGTGACACCCACCTGCGCAGCGACGACTTCCTGTCCGTCGACAAGTACCCGACGGTCACCTTCCGGAGCACGCGCGTGACCGGCCACTCGGGCGACGAGTTCACCGTCGTCGGTGACCTGACGATCCGTGACGTCACCAAGGAAGTGGAGCTCACGGTCGAGTACGGGGGCGCCGGCAACAACCCCTGGGGCCAGGCGGTCTGGGGCTTCTCGATCACCACGGAGTTCGACCGCGAGGACTTCGGCCTGACCTGGAACCAGGCCCTGGAGACCGGTGGCGTCCTGGTGGGCAAGAAGGTCAAGATCGAGATCGAGGGCGAAGCGAACCCGGCGTAGCGTAGTCCGTGGTCGGAAGTTATCCACAACCCGCAAGCCCGCCCTGGCTCTGGGCGGGCTTCATCCACAGGCAGTTACCCACAGGCTGTTGATAACTCTTGGTGAAGGCGGGAGTGCAATCGCTTTGCCGCCTTGGCGGAAGGCCGGTACGCTGTGCTGAGCCGCGATGGCTTCCGGGAGGATTCGCCTAGTCAGGTCTATGGCGCCGCACTGCTAATGCGGTTTGGTGGCAACACCATCCGGGGTTCAAATCCCCGATCCTCCGCAGCTAGAAGGCCCTCACCCCAGTCTTGGGGGGAGGGCCTTTTGATCTTTGAGGGGTTCATAGTTGCAGGGCTAGTTGCAACGGCTACGGATTTCCCCAGAGTGCGGAGGCTAGGCGCTCGCCTGCGTCGCGCATGAGGGGCGTGGATACGTGGGTGTAGCGCTCGGTGGTGGTCACCCTCGTGTGACCGAGCACCTCCTGTACGACCCTGATGTTCACGCCCTGTTCGATGAGGAGAGTCGCGGCAGTGTGGCGGGCGTCGTGGACTCGTACGTCCCGGACTTCGGCCTGCTGGAGAATGGCTTTCCACAGCTTCCAGTCCTCGGTGCGCTCGATCGGCGTGCCGTGGCGGGTGGCGAACACCAGGTCGTGATGCTCCCAGCGGTCGCCGGCCTTCTCGCGCTCGGCGTCCTGGAGCTGGCGGTGTTCCTTGAGCTGCATGAGGAGCTCGGGCGGGCATTGGAGGGTCAGCTTGCTCCGGCCTTTGCGCTTACGGAAGACGATGCCGCCGCCCTTGCGTAGCGGGCACTTGTCGGCGTGGCCAGCGCAGTCCTTGAGGCAAGGGCGTTTGTAGCAGTTGTGCCCGGGGCTGGTGCATCCGGGCTTGCAGGTGGGCCGGTGCCTGTGAAGCTTGCATTTCTTGTGGCACGGCCAGCGGTGCCACTTCTCGCCGCACTTATGCGGGTCATCGCAGCCGTGCTGCCATTCCTGGCGTTGTACTTGAAACCAGGCGCGAATCTCACCCGTGTCCATGTCGATGTACGACCAGCGCAGGCCAAGAGCTTCCCCTTGCCGGATGCCGAGAGCGAGGGCTACTGGGGTGCCCCGATCTTTCCGGACACGGACCCAAGTAGGGTTTACGTGACACCCGGAAGGCAAGGTAGTGGCGAAGAGGCCGAGGCATTACTCTCCCGAATTGCGGGCCGAAGTCGTTAAGTACGTC